>QILJ01000408.1 GCA_003233295.1 Ignavibacteria bacterium
GATGTCAAAGGATTTTGCAATTCAGCCTCCATTGAAAGGGTCAAAAAACTGGATTATGTGCTGACACCAGGACGGTATGTGGGCTTGCCGGATGATGAGGATGATTTTGATTTTAATGAGCGGTTTAGCAAGCTGAAAGCGGAGTTTGAGGAGCAGTTGAAGGAGGAAGCGAGATTGAATGCGTTGATTGCTGAGAATTTGGGAAAGGTGAAAGTGGTATGAGTAGGAATAAACTGATAAAACTTCAAGAAATCCAAAGCAGGATATTCACTATTCGCGGCCTCCAGGTGATGCTGGACAAAGATTTGGCTCAACTTTATAACGTTGAAACCAGAAGTTTAAAACAAGCTGTTAAGAGAAATATCAAACGATTTCCAGATGACTTTATGTTTGAACTAAGTGATCGTGAAATAGATGTTGTGGTATCACAAAATGTGATACCTTCAAAACAAGTCTTAGGTGGCGCCAAGCCTTTTGCATTTACAGAGCAAGGGGTTGCAAACCTTTCGAGTATTTTGAATAGTGATATTGCGATAGACGTCAATATAAAGATTATGCGCGCTTTTGTAGTGATGCGCCGTTTTATCATTTCTAATGCTCAGGTTTTCCAACGCCTGGACACGCTCGAAATGAAGCAAATTGAAACCGATAATAAGGTAAGATTTTAACAGCTTTGGAAAACAAAGAAATTCAGCCCAAGCAGGGTATTTTCTTTGACGGACAGATTTTTGATGCTTACCGGTTTATTTCCAATTTAATACGTTCCGCACGAAAATCAATCATTTTGATAGATAATTATATTGATGATACCGTACTGACGCTTTTTTCAAAACGAAAAAAAGATGTTTTTCTGACGATAGTGACCAGAACGGTATCAAAACGGCTGAAGCTGGATGTCAAGAAATTCAATGAACAGTACCCGCCTGTGGCAGTAAAGGAATTTGGGAATTCACACGACCGGTTTTTAATCATTGATGATTCTATAGTCTATCACTTTGGAGCTTCCCTGAAGGACCTGGGGAAAAAGTGGTTCGCCTTCTCGAAGATGGAGATTAGGGCGGTGGAGATGGTTGGGAAGATTAATGGAGAATTGAAAATTGAGAATGGATAAGGCGGAGTTTGAGGCGCAGTTGAAAAAGGAAGCGAGATTGAATGTGCTGATTGATGAGAATTTGGGGATGGTGAAAGTTAATGGGTAGAAAGCAATGTTTACTTGGTGAAATTGTGAAATTTGGTAATGGTAAATCACGGCCAAAAACTGAAGGCATTCATCCTATTTACGGTGGCAATGGAATATTAGGTTACACTGCTGAAACGAACTATGAAGGTGAAATCATAGTAATTGGACGTGTGGGTGCTCATTGCGGTGCAACCTATTATGAAAATAGATCTATTTGGGTTTCAGATAATGCGTTAGCCGCTATACCTATAGATAACAATAATGCTAGATATCTTTACTATTTTCTAAAAAATATTGATTTGAATCAGCATGCACAGGGTTCAAGTCACCCACTGGTCACCCAAACACTCCTGAATTCACTTGATATTGAGATTTCAGATGAAGAGCCCGAACAGAAAGCAATCGCCTCAGTCCTTTCCAGTCTCGACGACAAAATAGACCTGCTCCACCGCCAGAACAAAACCCTCGAAGCCATGGCAGAAACGCTTTTCAGGCAGTGGTTTGTGGAGCCTGTCCGCCGTAGCGAAAGCGAAGGAGGAGAAGCGCAGGAGGATTGGAAGGAAGGCGTTCTTGCTGACGAATTTAATTTTACTATGGGACAGTCACCACCGGGGAGTTCTTATAATCAAGAAGGCATTGGAATGCCAATGTTTCAGGGGAATGCTGATTTTGGTTTCAGGTTTCCAGAAGAGCGAGTTTATACAACTGAACCTAAACGATTGGCATATCCTCATGATACGTTGATAAGTGTTAGAGCTCCTGTGGGGGCACAAAATATGGCAAAAAAAGAATGTTGTATTGGGCGTGGGGTTGCGGCGTTCCGTTATAGGCATAATAATAATTTCTACACCTATACCTATTTTAAGTTACGTTCATTGATGGATGAAATTAGAAAATTCAATGATGAAGGAACTGTATTTGGCTCGATTGGTAAAACTGATTTTCAGCAAATGGAAATCCTACTTCCACCAGAAGATTTAATAGAGACTTATGAGGCTGAAGCAAAGCCGTTGAATGACAAAGTCATTGAGAATTGCAATCAAATAAAATTACTTGAGACGATGAGAGATACTTTACTCCCAAAACTTATGAGCGGTGAAGTGCGGGTGGTCGTGGCAGAAAGGGCCGTAGACTTCATAAGCCAGCACATAGAAGAGAGCATAACTCCGTGGCCGGTAAATAACAAGTTCAGGGAGGCCGTCCTGTTCTCAGGAATCGTAGCAGAGATGGGGGACGAGAGGTTTAATCCTGATAGAGTGAGAGTTACCAAGGCGGGGTATCTGGCCAAAAGGTACATGGGTATGGAGGTTCTGGGCGAGTATGCCAGGATGGAAGCGGGTACTT
>QILJ01000003.1 GCA_003233295.1 Ignavibacteria bacterium
TGATAAATATGTAGTAATACAAAGACATAACTACGGAATAAAAGTTTTAGATGTTGAAGACCCGATGAACATTGAAGAGGTGTATGATTTACCAGATCCTTTTATAAAAAATTTTGAAATAAGAACTACTGGTGATACAGTTTATCTTTATTTGATTTACTCAAGTCTTTTTAAGACCTTGATAATTACAGATCCTCATTTTCCTCAACAAATATTAAACTACCCATTTAATGTTAATGTGGCAGATCTAGCAATAGCAGGGAATAATCTTACTATAATTTACGATAACTGGGTTAAATTATTTGATATAACTAATCCTGTGCTTCCAGAACCAGTGGGAGAATATGAATTTACTAATGATGATCCTGGTGCAGAATATGTAATGGTGTATAATAATTACATTTATACTACTTTTCAATTTACAATTACCGGACCTGGTGGCTCATATACCTGGGATCAATTAAATATTTTAGATATTAGTAATCCGTCTTTACCTGCTCTAGTAAATTATTTCCCCGATATCATTTGGCGAAACGGTATTATTCAATTTAATAAAGCTTATATAGTAAATGATGATTTGAATATCTATGATTTAGAGAGTCCATCTAATCCACAACTATTAAATAATTTTAACACTTCGGGTAATGCCAATGATATTTCAATTCAGGGTAATAACGCATTCATCGCTGATGGGGTTAATGGAGTACTTGCAGTCGATATTACGGACATTCATCGCTGATGGGGTTAATGGAGTACTTGCAGTCGATATTACGGACGATCCAGTACTAATTGGACAATATTCATTTGAAATAGAAGAAAGTGTAATTAAAGATTTAAAAGTTGTAAATGATTATGCGTATTTAATTGATGATTGGTATTATGGAGCGAATAAATTTCGTGCTATTGATGTAAGCGATCCAAACAATCCACTACAAGTTGGGGAAATGCCATTGATCAGCGCAAATTATAAATATGCTTTTGATGTTACTGCCGATGGTTATGCTTATTTTCTCACAATTATTAATAACGATGTTCTTAGGCTTCACACTGTAAATGTGCAGGATCCTTCAAACATGACAGAGGTAGCAACTGTTGATTTTGCGGGAAATGATTTTTCTGATTTATACGTAAATGGAAATCATCTTTATGCGAGTTTAGTAACATCATTTGTAATTTTTGATGTTTCGGATCCGCTTAATCCGGAAATTTGTGGAACTGTTACACCAGATAAAGGCGTCAGGGTAATCGAAATTAAAGGTGATCTCGCATTTGTAACAAGTAGGTTGTATAATAGCTGGGATACCAAATTCTATATTTATGATTTAAGTGATCCGTGTAATCCCAATGAATTATCAAGTGCAATAATACCATATGCAAACGAATTGGTAGTCGATTTGAGTGTAGGCAATGGATTGCTCACAGTTATTCGTTCAAGCAGAGGATATGTATATCAGGTAAGTGATCCAAGTAATCCCCTTTTTCTTCAAACAATTGAAAAAACAGATTTCTACCATCAATTCCTTGATGTAAATAGTTATAATAATTACTTGTATTTAACAGAAAGTACGTATGGTGTTAGAATTTTTGATATTGGTGATGCACAAAACATAGAGGAAATAGCTTATTACAGAAATTTGGGTGCTCTTAGAACAGATGCCTTCAGCAATAATTTTTATGTAGCAAGTCGGGAACTTGGATTAGAAATTGTCCGGAATGATTTGGTAACTGCTGTAGAACAAGAAAACGCTTTCCCAACTGAATTTGCCTTATCCCAAAACTACCCTAATCCGTTTAACCCAAGTACCAGTATCCAGTATGCAGTAAGCAGTAGGCAATTTGTTACACTTAGGGTTTACGATGTATTGGGAAGAAAAATTGCAACTCTCGTTAACGAAGAAAAACCAGCGGGTAATTATGAAATTAAGTATAATGGTGAGGGATTAACGAGCGGAATTTATTTCTACCAATTGCGTGCGGGAAATTATATTGAGACAAAGAAGATGGTGTTAATAAGATGAAGTTGCTCCTGACATCAATACTGATTTTATTAACAATAATTGCTTGTGAAAAAGAGACAACAGTACTAGACCCGAATGAAATTACATTCAATTCAAACTACTTCCCTTTAATAATTGGTAATGTATGGTTTGAAAGATACTATCCAAACTCTTTCAAGAGTGAAGATACAGGTGACATTTATTATAGAAAAGAAATAGTTAGTACAACCGAGTTTGATGGAGAGGGATTTTACGTCTTTAAAGTTATAAGATCATTTAAAAATGAAGTAGAGTATGAATACTATAATATTAATGATACAGGAGTGGTACAATATTGGGACGGAAGTACTGCACAGATCTTGGGGGATTTAGCTACACCTCCTGGAGAATATTATAATAGGGAAGGTGAACCATTTTCTGTTACAACAATATCAGAATCTGAAGATTCAGTCTTTGGTCAGATAACTAAAATCAGACGCTACAGCAAAGATGATGGTGAGGTAAATAAAAGAGCAAGTTTTGCTGAAGGTATTGGAATTATAAATCACGGTGCATGGTCGTACTCAATATTAATAGCAGCTCAAATTGATGGTATAGTTTATGGCGATTCATCGAAATTTTATTACAATAAGCATTTTGATTATTATCCT
>QILJ01000122.1 GCA_003233295.1 Ignavibacteria bacterium
AAAGCGGAGAAATTAATAATAAAGAATTAGAGAAACTTTCTAAAAATATATTTTGGAATATGAATTTCTTTACCGTATTTGCTATTATTCAAAAAGTCATTCATTCTTTAGGATCTGATAAATTAATACCAATTATCAAAACAGTTTGTGATAAAACGAATACTCCCGCTTCTTTTATAATAGAAAGAGGGATCCTTATGTGGTATACAAAACAACTGAGAGTTGATGATATAGCAAGTCGAATAAAAGATAAAGATTTTTCTGCCATCGCAAAAAATATAATGAAGTTTCAGATTGTAAATCATTGTCTTGTACATCATGTAAATTATAAAGATAGGCAGACAATAGAAAACAAAATGGCTATTCCCCATCAAAAACTAATACAGAAATATGATAAAGACTAATTTTTTCTCTATTCCACAAATACAAGCGATGCAGAGAAGAGACAGAAATAAGAAGAAATGTTTTAAAACATATTGCGGAAAGATATTCTTAAGAAATGGCTCAAATCTTATTTCACAGGGTGGGGTGGATAAAAAGCAGCATGACCAAAACACAGAAACCAACCTATATGGGCCATCGTCAGAGGATAAAGGATAAGTATAAAAAATCAGGCATAGATGGTTGGTTGGATTATGAAGTGTTGGAGTTAGTTCTTTCTTATGCTATCGCGCGAAAAGATACAAAGCCGATTGCCAAAGAATTAATAACACGCTTTAAAACCATCAATGGCGTCCTGGACGCAGATAGAGAAGAACTCAAAAACGTTCCGGAAATCTCAGAACATACCGCCTTATTTTTTAGGTTACTGAAGGATGTTGCTATCCTTTATTTAGAGAACGGGTTGCATAATAGAGACCTGCTCTCATCTCCTGAAGCAGTGTTTGATTACTTGCAGGCGTCCTTAAAAGGGTCTGTAGATGAAGAATTTCAGCTGGTAGCGGTTGAGGCATTTCAGACTGGCACAGTCAATAGATCAGCAATTTATCCGAGGAAGATTATAGAGCGGGCCCTGTATCATCATGCTGTAGGCGTTATTGTCGCGCATAATCACCCTGCGGGCACATTAACACCCTCAAAGGAAGATTGCGCGGTAACAAAATCTATTAAGGATGCGCTCAAGACTGTTGAAATTAGCTTGTTGGATCATATTATCATCGGTGGTAACGACTATTTTAGTTTTAATAAAAGGGGCCTTCTATAGTGGATAACATGATTGACGCGATGAATTAGGCTTGAAAAAGTGCTTAAGAAACATATCAAAGGTTTAAAGGTGTAACGTGGATATAAATGCACATTCTGATTTTTTAATACACTGGACAGGCAAAGATATTGATGATGGCAGTCAGTCAGTTGATCAAAAAAACGAGGCATATTTTAAACGCTTCAAAAATATTCTAAAATATGGATTATGGATGACAAAAGCCGCTAAGCCAGAAACAATTGAGGTTAATGGTGTGAAATTCAATAAACCCAAGATGTCACGTACATGTTTTACGGAGCTAAAACTTTCTGAAACAGAAGATCATGCGAAGTTATATGGCGGATTGGGAATTGGGGTGAAAAGATATTTTCTATTTGACAGGCTTGGCTCTCCTATTCAGTATTGTCAATCCGGGACACATAATTTGTTTTTCCCGCCCTATTCTGATTTTTTAGTCACTCCCAAAGGTGGCGAAATGATGACTTTCTTTAAGCACATGTGTTCTAAGAGACCATTGCGTTATGATTTATATAATGAGTCGGAATGGAGAATTATTTTCTCGAACAGTATTAAAAACCGCTTGCTCAAAAACAATCAGAAAAAAAGGGCGGATTTATTTGTTGACTTAAGATCAACTGTAGATGCGGAAATTAAAAAATATTATGCTGGATTAAGGAAACATAAACCTGACTACTTGATTTCTTTAGATCCATGGCTTGGAATAATTATTTATCCTAATTTGAAGACAAAAAAGAAGGCTGTTGATGATGATGAAACAAGATTGCTGTTGAAGCAAATATCTAATCGGCCAACCGTTACGGGATGTCCGGAGAGAGGTTGCATGCCGATTGAATTAGATTTGGGAGCTTGTAAACAGTTTTAAGAAATGAATGATTTATTTGATGAATTTGTGGGATATGATCTTGCTATGGGTACGAGTATGGTGAAGTGTCTATATTGCATGGTGGTCTTTCCGGCAGTGTTTATTGACAGTGAGGTCGAATAATCGGATCGTAGGAGAAGTTTTAAAAGCCAACACTAAATAGGTTCAAAAAGAGAACAATCGATTTAAGGATTATATGACTAAAATTATAGACAAAATAAATAGTTTATCTGATTTAATTTCTCCACATAGAGATATTCAAAGACCTATTTATAATTGGCATTCTTTTAAGCATAGCTATTCAAAAGCACTGGTAGATAATTTGGTTGAAGAGCTTGGGCTTAAACCCGGCTCATGGGTTATGGATCCATTCTGTGGAGGCGGAACCACACTTCTATCGTGTAAGGAATTGGGAATAAATTCGAGAGGATTTGATATACTTCCCTTTTCTGTTTTTCTTAGTAATATAAAAACTCGGGGATACAATTTAGAAAAACTTTTGATAGAAAAAAAGAAATTTAATCGAAACAAGAAAATATCAATATATGTTCCTTCTCTAACAGTAAAAGGGGACAGCGACCTTTATTAAATATGTGCAAAGTGGTAATGGACTCAGGCACTGAAAGCTGAAAAGGTTTTGGATTCCGGC
>QILJ01000062.1 GCA_003233295.1 Ignavibacteria bacterium
TTTACGTCTTGGCGGATTTTTGGAGAGCGAAAGAGGACATCTGGGAGGTTATACTCTTTCGCGTCCTCCTGAAGAAATTAATCTTGGTAATGTATTAAAAGCTCTCGGCGGTAAACTTTACGACGACGAGTTCTGCAAAACACATTCAAAGGGCGATCGCATTTGTACGATCACTGCCGATTGTTCTGTCCGTTCGGTTTGGATACTGATACAAAATTCAGTTGATAATGTTCTGCAGAATTTGGCGACAATATTCTTACGAAGTCAGTAGTAATCGAATCAGCTTAATAAGTTATTAACTATCTCAGAAGCAACATCTTCTTTGTCTCAATAAAACGTTCATTACGTCCCTGTGAGTTTATTTGCAATCGATAAAAATAAATACCGCTTGCCAATCCATAAGCATTAAACTTTACCTCGTAATATCCAGCGGACTGTTCTTCATTTACAAGTGTTGCCACTTCTTTGCCGAGAATATCGTAAACTTTTAAGGTGACCAACCCACCCCTTCCGTCCCCTCCACGGAGGGGAAGCTTTGCTATGGCATATTCAATTTTCGTAGTTGGATTAAACGGATTAGGATAGTTTTGAGAAAGCTCAAAACTTATTGGCAGTTCATTGCTTCCTTTTTTTGTATCGCTTAACCTTTCCATCAACTGAAATTTAACTGCATCAGCTCTGAGAACTGGTCCCACAGTACTTTCACCGGTATCAATTACCTTTACGTTTATTTCAATATCCTTCGGTAAAAAATATTTCCCAATCAAAACCCAAAATCCGCTTCCCTCGTTCTGATTTATGTAAACAGAATCACTAACTATATTACCAATCGTTTACAGTATGCGGAACAACAAAACTAATATCATATAAACCGGATTCTTTTAATTCTGTTTTAAATAAAGCCGATGCCAAAGGATCTGAATTCAACCATGCATATCTGCTCGATACGCCATGAGAAGTTGCAACACTGGTGTACCACTCGCCGTATTCGATATAGTTCAGCAAATCCTCATTATCAATAATTTTGAAATAATCTTGAATACTTGCTGTAATAGGTATCAAGTGTTTGCTGTCAGCCGGATCATCATTTAAAATCAATAATGTATCAGTTACTAAACCGATCTCGGTAAATAAGAATTGGAGATCGATATCAACAGAACTCATCTCTGGAATTATAATCGGGTAACTCAATTCTGTGATCAAGGAGTTTTTATTTGTTTTCAAACCAAATATTTTCAACTCGGAAATACCCAAGTTTGATATTCTTAGTTTGTAATTAACTGTATCATTAACAATAACATCTTCAAATTCTAAAATGTTGCTATTGGTCGAGATCTCCTTGTCTTTAACCAACGCAGATATTTTTAGAACATCTGCGCAAATGGTTTTACCAACTTGTCCCGTACCGTTTGCCTTTAACTCAACTGTTATCTGGTCAGATTCGTTTAAGTATTGGGTAGAAAGATAATCCCATTCCATTGGTGTTTGCGGAGCAGTGAATATAACGGTATCAATCGGTTCAGAGTTCTTATACAGAATGTAACTAAAATTCTCAGCAGCATTATCAAACACCGGAACTTGAATGAAAAAATTATAATAATGTGATTTTGTAATTGTATGATGCCACTTAGCAGATACAAATGAAGAATCAGATAAACTTGTTATCCGGGAATCAGTTCCCCATGAATTTGATGAAGATGTAATCCAATTACCGGCAGTTTCAATGTAATTGCTGTCCTTATTATCAATGAACGTATCTGCTGGCAAGTAGTCAATAAATTGCATTGACTGATTTCCGAATGTATCACATGCAGTTACACCGACTCGCACCAATTCGTTTTTAATAAAACTTTCTGTGGTTTTCCATTCGTTGTTACTCGTCTTTATGGTTTCAATCACTCGATAGTTGTTGTTGATGTCTTTAACAGCAACAAAAGGTTGAGTTTGAAAAATTGTTTCATCTGTATTGATTGTGAAAGAAACTTTATCACCGCTTGAATTCTCAGTAATTACTAATTGCGGTGATCGGAAGTCATCAGCTTTTCTCCAAAGCTGCATTGCTTCAACAGCAGTGCAGTACTTAAAAGTAACGCCGGGATATCTCGCTTCCATTGCATGAGCAACACTATCGATCTTACCAATGTTATCAAGGAAATCGGCTTCCGGCAGATGCCCCCAGATGCATGCGATTTGATTCTGACCTGTGCTTGCCACAGCGAACATTGAATCTAAATAATCGTTGACTCTGGTTTTCCAGAAGTGAGCGGATCTTACTTGCCAGCCCTTTCCATTACCGGGTTTTTGATAATTTGAATACGATGGATTGTATGGGACCCAAGCAGCCGGCGCTTCTGACCAATCATAAATATTATCGATCGGTTCTTCATCAAATGTTTTTTTGTAGGGATAATCGTTATGAAGACTATACGGCAAAATTCTTTCATCCAAATAATGCTGCCAGTCATTAGCCATATAGTGCCATCCGCTCCGGAATGAAACCGGAAATACTTCTTCCTCTAATAGAAATTGAGCTAGAGTATAATTAAAATCATCTAACGATTCCAAAAATGTCTTTGACTGATTCCACCAGTATACGCCGTCACCATCATAATCACTCCAAAAAAATGTATGATA
>QILJ01000218.1 GCA_003233295.1 Ignavibacteria bacterium
AAGTAGAAGATTTTTTGGTCATGCGCATTGTAAATTTTATTAGTAATATCTCATTTACGAGATTCAGTTACCATTCTACACTTGCTCCTCTCACATCATGCAAAAATGCCTGTGGATAGCATAGAAGAATACAAAAAATATATATGTCTACATGCCATCAATTAAAAACAAAAGCTTTTTTAGGTTTTTTAAGAAGAGTTTATCCGTAAACCAGTAACTTTGTCTCCGATTTCAACATTGTAAACTTCAGTAAAACCAGAAACAACTTCCAGAATGTAATATGCATCTCCTTTAGGCTTATATACTTGTGGATATGAACTTGGCTGTGCATTTTCCCATATATCTATTATTACCCCACGCCCATCAAGCCAATATACATCAATTGGAAACTTCATATTACGCATCCATATAGGATATCTACCTGATTTTTTAAATACAAAAAGCATTCCCTGATTTTTTGGTAAACTTTCACGCCCAGACAATCCATTAACTCTTTTTTCCTCTGTATCTGCAACTTCAACACGAATTGGGGTGCCTCCTACCGATATTTTTTTCATATATATACTAGGTGGATTATATGGAAAAATAGACCCACCCAATATACCTGTTGCTAAAAGCCCTAATATTGTTGAGATTATCAATATAATTCCAACGAGCATCGGTTTATCTGCATCGTACATGGTGTTTAGTGTATCATTAAAATAAAAGGTAAGCACAAAAATTATTAACTTTTGAAAAATAAAGGGTATTAAACCTTAGAGCAAAGCTCTGGACTTATAAGTAGTTCACTTTGCTCACCTCTTGCTCACATGCTGTAGAATACTAAACCTTTTTATCTTTTCTATATATCTAAACTAAACTCTGAATTGCCACGCTAGTCTCGCAATACCCATTAAAGAAAAAGGTCAAGTTTTTTGATTACTTCCCGTTCCTAAAACACAACAGATGACGAATATGACGATAACGACGATGTGGATTGCTTCGTGCGCTCGCAAAGACAACGACGTTTAACGCTTAAACTCGAAAAGATTAAATTAAGCGTCAATCGTCGTCTTTGCGAGGAACGAAGCAATCCAGTTTCGTTTTTCGTCGTCATCCGTCCATCGTCTTTGCGAGGTACGAAGCAATCTAGGGTACTATCATTGATGATTATAATCATAGTTCATTTTTTATATACTTCTGAAGACTACACTTTGGATTGCCACGTTAGCCTCGCAATTACGATGTGGATTGCTTCACCGCGGTTCGCAAAGACGACGACGTTTAACGCTTAACTCCGAAAAAATTAAATTAAGCGTCAATCGTCGTCTTTGCGAGGTACGAAGCAATCCAGTTTCGTTTTTCGTCGTCATCATTTGTCGTCCTTTGCATGAAGCAATCCAGAGTATTATCATTGATGGTTATACTCACCACTCACTAATCTGGTAACTTTAGTTCTTATTCTTACTATCATATATGTTCAACATCCGATGTTGAACATATATGATAGTAACTTACTTTATTTTAGGATATCTTTGGCTGAAACCCATGCAGTTTACCCAACATAACTGCAGAAAAAACCTCCAGATGATCTAAAACATAGCATTTTACAAAATCTTATTTTAATTTAATTAGTATTTTCTATTTTTTTACACTACAATACAATCTATAATGCAAAATGAAAAAATCACATACCCAATTCGAATAAACAGATACTTATTACTTAAGAATTTGTGTTCTCGTCGTGAAGCAGATCGACTTATTGAAAAAGGAAAGATAAAAATAAACGACACCATCGCAGTGCTCGGACAAAAGGTAAACGAAGATGACATTGTAGATATTTCAGATGATGCTACAAACCGTCAATACAATTATTTTATTTATAATAAGCCACGCGGAATTGTTAGTAACAATCCGCAACGAGATGAGCAAAGTGTTGAGGAAAAGTATCTCCAGTAGGAAGATTGGACAAAGAGTCTACAGGATTAATGCTATTGACAGATGACGGACGAATTGTGGATTCTATTTTAAATCCAAAATATGCTCATGAACGAGAATATAAAGTTGATGTTGATAAATACATAAAAGAATCCGATTTGAAGAGGCTGGCAAGAGGTATTGATATTGAAGGATACACAACAAAGCCAGCAACTACTAAAAGATTAAGTGAAGATTCGTTTTCACTAACTCTTACTGAAGGGAAAAAACATCAAATACGTCGCATGTGTGTCGCACTCGGATACCAAGTATTAAATCTTAAGCGGATACGCATGATGCACCTTAACCTTGATATAGAATCTGGAGAAAATAGAAAATTAACAAAAGATGAAATACTAGAGTTATTGAAACTAACAAATATATCTTTTTAGAATTACAACTCTTCCAAATATAAATGGTTGCCCTTGGTATTGAGCCATTGGTATTGGATTTTTTATCATTAAAATAAGTTAACCACCAAGCGCATAGTACCAAAATGCGACTATTTCTCTTGCAACAAAAAATGGCTCTCGGGAGTATCTTCCAAATCTATACGGACTACGTTGCACTGCAAATTTCTTTATTCCTTCTTTGCGTGCGAGTAAACTAATGCGTGCAAGATGAAAATCGTTGGAAACAAACAAA
>QILJ01000338.1 GCA_003233295.1 Ignavibacteria bacterium
ACTTCTATCGTTGCGTCATCCATTTTTGTAGATGCTGCATTATCCAGATAGATTGTTTTCACTATATTTCCTCCAAACTGCCTTCTATTTGTTCCAATTATACTATCTCTACCATTTAAGTCAAGTATAACGATTTAAATCTTCTAACCCATCAAGACATAGTTTTACTGTGCATTTACTTGAATAAAACACTGATTTAGGGTATATTCAAAAGTTATTGGGGCATAACAATTCAAAAACGACAGAGAAATATATTCATAATGTCAAGAAAACAGTTGATAAAATCAGAAATTCGATAGATTAATTCCTTGAATAAGGAGGGTAGCAAGATGATGGTAAAAGAAATATATCAACAATTGTTGTTATCCATTCGATTTGGAGATGTAACAACAATGGATGTATGTAGACGTTGTAGCTCATTAAAAAGAAAAATACAGCTCATTTCTATTGTAGTTTGAGCCTAATTGAGTATATTTGTGAGCTAAATGATATGAATATTGAAAAGTTGATATTAGAATTTATAAGACAAAATCCAAATTGTTCATCCAATGAGATTTTGCAAGGCATCAGTGAGAAAAAAAGTCTTGCAACAGTAAAAAGGATTTTATCAAAACTTATTTCTGAAAAACTAATCATATCAACAGGAAAAGGGAAAGCAACAAGATATAAGCTTTCCCTTTTTTATAAATTATTTGAACAAATTGAAGTTGATAAATACTACGAAAAAGAAATTGATGAAAGAGAGGTAATTGAGAACTTCAATTTTTCTATGATAACCGAAGTTCTTCCGAATGTGAGTCTATTTTCTGAAAATGAAATTAAAAAATTAACTGCATTACAAAGTGAATTTGAAAAAAACATATCGGAATTAAGTGATTTTCAATATGAAAAGGAATTAGAGCGTTTATCAATAGATTTAAGTTGGAAATCATCACAAATTGAAGGGAACACTTATTCATTATTAGAAACTGAAAGATTATTAAAGGAAAAGGAAACAGCAGCCGGGAAATCGAAAGAAGAGGCAATAATGTTGCTTAATCACAAAGATGCTATCGATTTTATTGTTGCAAATCCAGATTACTTATTTCCGTTAACAGTATCAAAAATAGAAGATATTCACAATATTTTGACAAAGGAACTTGTTGCGGATAGAAATATAAGGAAAATACGCGTGGGAATATCCGGAACAAATTACAAACCGATTGATAATGAATTTCAAATCAAAGAAGCATTATTAGGAATGTGTGATTTGATTAATGAAAAGAAAAGTGTTTTTGAACAAGCTCTTCTGGCTTTGATTCTGATTTCTTACATACAACCATTTGTTGACGGAAATAAAAGAACTGCAAGAATTGTAAGCAATGCAATTTTGCTAAATCATAGATATTGCCCAATTTCATTCAGAACAGTTGATAGTGTTGATTACAAGAAAACAATGTTGTTGTTTTACGAACAAAATAACATAACGAATTTCAAAAAGATTTTTATTGAACAATTTGAATTTGCAGTAAAGACTTATTTTTAAATAAAAGAAAAAATGGATGAAAACGAGCTATAATATTGTGTATAGATTGCTTTGCAGGCAACATAAACAAATTGGAAAAAAGAGAAAATCATGTATAATAATAAGCAGTTAATTAAAATAGCTATATGAGATTAGGTAGTCAAAAAATGGCACATTCGCCATTTTAATTAGTACACATAGTCTTATGTTATACGGCCCAGTGAAAATTGAAGCGGGTGAGGATACAGGGGGAAGATGGTGCTCGTTGCTGTGTACATCAGCACATTATTTGGAAATATGCACAAGGAGTGGTGAAGATGAAAGTAATGGCAATCAACGGCAGTCCCAACATGGGCAAAGGCAACACCGCTCTGGTGCTTGACCCTTTCCTTGAAGGGATGAGAGAAGCAGGTGGCAGGTGCAGAGGTCGAACTCTTCTACACGAAGAAGCTGAAAATAAACCCCTGTCAGGGTGAGTTCAACTGCTGGATCAAGACACCTGGCAAGTGCTTCCAGCAGGATGACATGCAGATGCTTCTCTCCAAGCTGGTCGAGGCGAACATCCTGGTGCTTGCCACCCCGGTCTACGTGGATGGGGTCACTGGACCGATGAAGAATCTGCTGGACCGCATCATCCCGCTGGCGCAGCCTTTTTTCGAACTGCGCGATGGTCACTGCCGTCATCCTGGGCGCGAAGGAGTCAAGAACAGCAAACTTGTGCTGGTTTCCAACTGCGGCTTCTGGGAGGTGGACAACTTTGACCCATTGCTTGTGCACATGAAGGCAGCGTGCAGGAATATGAGGAGCGAATTTGCGGGGGCACTGCTGCGGCCTCATGGGCCAGCATTGAGGCGTATGATGGAGATGGGAATGCCGGTGGATGACGTCTTGGCGTCGGCGAAAGAGGCAGGTCGCCAGCTAGTGGAAGATGGCAGGATGTCCCCCGAGACTCTCAAGGTTGTCAGCCGCGAGCTTCTGCCGCTGGAGATGTACATGCAAATCATCAATCAGAACTTTCAGAAAGCATTAGATGCGCTGGAGAAGGAATAGCGGCAGGCAACGGACGGGCGAGGTCGCTGAAGCCGACCTGCTGATCGAGTCTCTTTTTGAGGTAGATTTCATTTTTGTGGCGTTCCGTGTTAAGTTTGGTTACACCGCGAAAGCCGCAGACGGTTTAGTTCCTGTCCGTTATGCATAAGGAATCTTCATCCCTCCGATTTCTTGTAAGGGGATAATAGAGGTCAAGTCAAACATCAAAAAGAATAGCTTGAAAAGAATATTAGATAGTTTAGCAAGCAATGCTGAATTAGTCTTAAAAACAGAACCAGATTTAAACATTTATGTTGGGTTATTTTCATATGATACAAATTATGGTGAAAATGATTCAAATAAGATGCTAAATGCCCTTCAAAAATCAGCCAATGAGACCACTGCACAATAAGCACATTCACAGCAATAGCTGCTTTTTCATAAGCAAGGCGAACTTGTGAAAAATAGTATCTTAGTTATTGGTATATTAGTATATTGGAAAGAGACAAGAAGAGATGAGATCACTCTTTATTCA
>QILJ01000087.1 GCA_003233295.1 Ignavibacteria bacterium
CAACGCTTACCACTCCGCTCATAGTGTTCATAAGTGATTTTTCAACACGCTCCGAAATTCCAGGATGGCAGTCTATCTGTCCGCATGAGCGATTAGCGGTTTCAAGATTTCCCGGGATACTTATCAAGCCGGAATGAGCAAGTTTTTTATCAATTGTGAATGCATTGCCCGAATGACACGAAGCGCATCCAACAGCCTGCGGATCGTGAGAAGGAGAAAAGCCTTTCATATCCGTGTGGCAGTATAGGCAGCCTTCACGTTCGCCTAGTATTACCGGGACTTCCTTGCTGACATCATAATCAGTGAAGTAGTTTGTACTATTAGTAATAGGATTTAGGTTGCTCCCAGAGAAATACTCATTATTCCAGGGCATCTTAAATTCCCAGTTCTCGCCTCTAAAAAAGTACCCGATAATTATCAGCACAAAATAAATCAAAGTAATTGATAACCACAGCAGTTTGATCCTTTTTCTATTTGCTTCATTGAACTTTTGCAGAAAGACTATCATCAGAAGAAGAAAGACAAATATCCACACTATGATCATGGGAGAACTCATAAAGTGGAATAATCCCGAGGAAATACCACGGTCCTTTCATTATAGGATCGTGTACGCTGTGAAGAGAGGCGGGATAAAAGATCGTTAAAAGAATCACCGGAAGAAGGAAGTATAAAACCGCTCTAACGTTAGGCCAGATCGACAATAATTATCCATAAAAATATTGTTGTAGTTGCAATATGATGGACATAAATAAGCTGGAAATCATCGGCTTTACCAAGAAGTGAAAATGACAAATAACTTCCGATCAAAGGAACATCGTTCAGGAGAGTTTCCAATATTCTTCTTGCTTGGTTACTATCGGCATCCCCTTTTAGTATAAATCCCGTCAGCATTACGAAGAAAACTGCAAGTATTGAAATAGTAAGACGAATCCAAACGCCTTTTTTAACCTGCATCTCGGTTGATTTCCTCAAGTGATCCCAAATATGAAGAATAATGAATACTAGAAAGATCTGAGCGCTCCAATAGTGCAGACTTCGAATGAAAGATGCACTTGGATTTGCTATCAACATCATCGAAATGGAATCGAACGGTTTGTGAATATTATAAAATATCGCAAGGAAAATACCGGTCAATACAGCAATAAAAAACGAAGCAAAAGCAATATGCCCGAATGTTGAACCAAAAAGTTTGGAATAAATTTTCGGAGAGATTTTTTCTTTCTGTTTAGACATAAACTATTACTTCACCGGATTTTTTGTCCTTATGTAATTCCAACTGCTTCAGCGGTTTAACTGCAGGACCAACTGTTGGATTTCCATCAAAGCTGAATTTTGAACCATGACACGGACAGATCAATTCATCTTCAGCTTCCGAATTTATTTTACAGCCAAGATGAGTACATGACGATGAAAAAACTTTAACATTTTCACCGTCTTTTCTGACAATAACTTTATCCAGAAAAGTTATTCCTTCGGAGAGATTATTAGGTAAAATTATCTTAGTTCTGGCAGAAGTGGCCTTTGTCCGGTCAATTCCTCTCATCCAAAATGCGATCATAGGCAGTGAAACGATACCGGCAATTTTTCTAAGTAAATTTCTTCTGGTTATTTTTTCAGTTTTGCTCATAATATTAGTTTATTTAATCCGCCAGAGGCGGACAAGGAATGAATTTCCCGTCGCTTACGGCGAAAACTACTCCATGATGATATCCCTTCTGCTTGCAGCGGGGATATTCATTGCAAAAATACTAAAAAAGAGCTAATAATATTGTAGTAATCGTGTGGCTTGATTATTGTCTGTTTTAAGGATGTATTTTTCAAAAATTTTAATAAATTGTGTATTCATTTTTCAAAAAATATTCTTATTTCAGAATGCGTTTTAAAATATCAAGTTTTTTCCTATTCGCGGTCTTTCTGTTCTCACTCTTGTGGCGGTTATCCATCAAATCGAATGAAAGTACTCTTTCCGCTAAAAGTATAAATGAGAGTGAGAAAAAACCAAAATTCGTTTATGTTGAAAAGCCACCTTTATCGCATAAGATCGATGAGTTCTTCAGCAGAAGATATAAGCGCGGTTTGTTTAACGGGACAGTATTGTTCAGCGTACATGATACAATTATTTACGAAAATTCATTCGGGCTTGCGGATGTTAGGAAAAAGGATTCACTTAAAACAGACTCTGCATTTCAGCTTGCTTCAGTCTCTAAAACTCTTACAGCTTATGCAATAATGCTGCTCAAGCAAAGAGGTAAACTTTCGTATTCCGACAGCCTGCGAAAATTCTTCCCCGATTTTCCATATCAGAACATTACAATTCATCAGCTTTTAATTCACAGATCAGGACTACCGAACTACATGTACTTTGCTGATAAGTACTGGAGAAACTCAAAGAACAGGACAATAGATAACAATGATGTTATTGATCTGATGATCAAGTACAAACCGCAGCCGTATTATCTGCCCGGCAGAAGATACAACTATAACAATACAAACTATGCTCTG
>QILJ01000381.1 GCA_003233295.1 Ignavibacteria bacterium
ACCGATAACTCAAGCTGCTGCGGAGGTTGAAAAGTGTGCATGGGTTTGTGATTACTACGCAGAGAATGCCGAATCATTTTTATCGGAAGAGATTATACAAACCGACGCTTCAGAAAGCTATGTGCGTTTTGATCCTATCGGTATAGTATTAGCTGTAATGCCTTGGAATTTCCCGTTCTGGCAAGTGTTCAGGTTTGCTGCTCCGTCGCTGATGGCTGGCAATGTTGCCTTATTGAAACATGCTTCAAATGTTCCAATGTGCGCTTTAGCAATTGAGGAGATTTTCACTGAAGCCGGTTTCCCGGAAAACATTTTTAAAACATTATTAATCGGTTCAAAACAAGTTGACGCTGTAATTAAGAATCCTTTAGTAAAAGCCGCAACATTAACCGGCAGCGAGCCTGCAGGAAGATCAATTGCATCAGTTTCGGGCAAAGAATTAAAAAAGACCGTTATGGAACTGGGCGGAAGTGATCCGTTTATCATTTTAAAGGATGCCGACATTGATGAAGCAGTATCTGTTGGAGTAACCGCCAGAATACTTAACAATGGTCAAAGCTGTATCGCCGCTAAAAGATTCATCATGGTTGAGGATATTGCAGACGAGTATGAAAGTAAATATGTAAAAAGAATGAAGGAATTAATTGTCGGCGATCCGATGGAAGAAAAAACCGAGATCGGTCCGATTGCTCGTGAAGATCTGCTTGAGGAGCTTGATTGGCAAGTAAAGGAAACAGTTAAACAAGGCGGCAGAATATTGACTGGCGGCAATAGGGTTAATAGAAAAGGCGCATTCTATCAGCCGACTGTTTTAAGTAATGTAAAAAAGGGAATGGTTGCATACAGTGAGGAACTTTTTGGACCGGCAGCAATAATGAAGAGGAAGCAATAGAAATTGCAAATGATACTCCGTTTGGATTGGGCGCTTCTATCTGGACGAAAGATATTGAAAAAGGGAAAGAACTAGCTAGGAGGATTGACTCCGGGGCAGTATTTATTAATGGTTTGGTCAAGTCAGATCCAAGACTGCCTTTCGGCGGAGTAAAGAGTTCAGGTTACGGAAGAGAGCTTTCGCATTACGGAATTAAAGAGTTTGTGAATATTAAAACGGTGTGGATAAAATGATCTGGATGCTAGATACTGGTTGTTTGATGCTGGATACTTGTAATTGAGCGAAGGGTGTTGTAATAGTCCTAAAGATGGTTAAAGGAGTGTAGAATGAGTTATCGTAAACTTGAGGTTTGGCGGCTTGCTCATGATGTTGTGAATGATATCCATAAAATGACATTAAATGAATTACCAAAATTTGAGATGCACGAAACTGGTTCACAAATTAGAAGATCAAGTAAATCTGTAAAAAGTAATATTGTAGAAGGATATGGACGAAGAAATTATAAACAAGATTTTATAAAATTCTTGATTTATTCGTTAAGCTCAAATGATGAAACGATTGATCATCTTGAAACTCTTTATGAAACCGGGTCATTAAAAAATAAAATTCTATATAATACACTTCACACAAAAATTGATTTGTTAGGTAAAAAGTTAAACAAATTTATTCAGTCAGTTGAAAAAGGACATAACGTGAGTAGTTCAGATAAATATAAAATAAATAGTAGAAATACCACGATAAATACTCCAGAAATCAAGCATCCAGCGACCAGCATCAAGAATCCAGTTAAACGTTGTAACTGGTGCGGCGATGACTCTTTATATGTAAAATATCATGATGAAGAATGGGGCGTTCCTGTTCACGATGACAGAGTTCACTTTGAGATGCTTGTTCTGGAGGGAGCGCAAGCCGGTTTGAGTTGGATAACCGTTCTTCGTAAACGTGAAAACTATAGAAAGGCATTTAATGATTTTGATGTGAATACAGTTGCAAAATACTCCGAGAAAAAGATCGAAAAGCTTTTACAGAATCCCGGAATAATCAGGAATCGTTTAAAAGTCAGATCAGCAGTAACAAATGCACAGGCATTTATTAAAGTGCAAGAGGAGTTTGGCTCGTTTGATAAATACATCTGGCAGTTTGTGAATAACAAACCGATAGTAAACAAGTGGAAGAAAATGACTGACATACCCGCGACATCAAAGGAATCGGATGCGCTGAGCAAGGATCTGAAAAAACGAGGGTTCAAGTTCGTCGGCTCTACAATAATGTATGCGCATATGCAATCAATCGGTATGGTGAATGATCACATAACCAGTTGTTTTAGGTATAATGAAGTAATGTAAATAAAAAACTTATCATCCAGATGGGACTTGGATATTTTTCATGTATCATTATAAATATATATCCTATAACAGGACAATCGTTTTGAGTTATGTTTAATTATATTATAGGAACAATATATCATTCAATCCATTTGAAAAGATATTTTTCATCATATTCAATTTCAAAAGCATTTAACAATTCCATATACTCTTCTTTGAAAGATTTTTTCTTATGATGTTCCTCTTGTCGATTTATATACTTAATTACCTTATTAATCTGTGATTTGGAATACGAGAATGCACCATATCTGGCTTGCCAATTGAATTTTCCTCTCACAAATCTTTTTTCATTGATCCATTTGGAGGATGAACCTTTGACTTCTTTTAATAGATCTGAAACCGATTGATCAGGCTTCATGTTAACAAAAAAATGTACGTGATCAGATACTCCGTTAA
>QILJ01000055.1 GCA_003233295.1 Ignavibacteria bacterium
GCATATTCTCTAATCAAATAATCATTAGCTTCGGGTAAATTAGTAAACTCACCTTTTTCTCCGTCCCAATCAAGCACTGTATATTTCGGAGCCATACGTATAGCAATGTTACCGAGCATCATGGTTTCAACAAGTCTTGATGCATATTCAAAATTAGAAGTTGCTTGAACATTATTCTTAATAGCTTCGAGCCATTCCTGATGAATACCAGGTGAACGTTTTATAGTTTTCGGAGGTTGTTTATATTCTTTCATTTTTGTTTCCGGGATAATGCGTGGACCTCTACCGTAAGTTCCACACATGATCTTACCTTTGGAACCATAATATAAAACACCGCCGTCACTATCGCCCATTCTACGACCCGGTTCTAATTCTTCCGGTCTTGGAGGCATCATACCGCCGTCGTACCAAGTTAATTCAACCGGAGGTTTACCATTCCTTTCGGGAAATTGATAACGAATTACTTCAGCAACCGGCCAGCTTTCACCGTTAAACTTAGTGCTGCTAGCTTCTACTGTTACCGGGTAACGGAGGTCTAAATTCTCGTAAGGAATATCAAAAATATGAGCGCCCATATCACCAAGTGCACCGGTACCGAAATCACACCAGGCTCTCCAACTCCAAGGCATATAATCAGGATGATAAGGACGGTAAGGCGCTGGTCCTAACCATAAATTCCAATCGACACTTGGAGGAACCGAAGGAATTTCAGTCGGTCTGTCCATTCCGGTTTTCCATACAGGTCTGTTTGTCCAGCAGGCAACTTTATCAACCTCGCCAATAGCTCCGTCTTGCAACCACTCACGGATCAAACGGATTCCTTCACCGGCATGACCTTGATTTCCCATTTGAGTAATCACACCATATTTTTTTGCAGCATCTCTGAGAATTCTAGCTTCTTTAACCGAATGAGTCAATGGTTTTTGAACGAATACATTTTTACCATGCTGCATAGCAGTCATAGCAGCCATAGCATGAGAGTGATCAGGAATACTAACAGTTACTCCATCAATCCCTTTTTCTTTGTCAAGCATAACTCGGTAGTCTTTATATCTGGGAATACTCTCTAAGGTTTCAGCAAGTTCCATATTTCCATCTTCCTTAGTTTTTTGTATTGTTTTATCAACTTGTCTATCGTCAACATCAGCAAAGGCAACAATATTAGCAGTCTGACTAATAGTTGTCATATCCGAACGACCTTTACCGCCAATACCGATTATTGCAATATTTAGTTTGTCACTCGGTGCAGTATATCCTTTTCCACCGAGGACATCTCTTGGAACTATCGTAAAGGCTGCGCCGGTTAATGCGACACTATTTATAAATTTGCGCCTTGACATTCCGCTTTTTTCGTTTTCTTTCTTCATTTTAATTCTCCTTAGATAAAAGATTAATTTTCTAATAATTTTTTCATTCTGTCAACTATCTGGGTTGTTCCCCTTACAGTATGATAAAATACTTTCCAGCTTGTTCCCATATAGTCCCAGATCAAATCTCCATTTTCTTCTAATAATGCAAACCATTCACCTTGATCCCAATTTATCACTTTGTTAAATACAAAATCGTGAATGTTTTTATAGGCATCAAGATAGCGGCTATCCTTGGTCAATTGGTATGCATCCAGAAATCCTATAAGCGCTTCCGCCTGCTGCCAAAATTCTTTGGTCTTTTCAGTTGCCTCACCGTTTCTCTCGCCTTCAACATAGATACCGCCGTATTTCCAATCAACTCCGTTTTTGTAAGTGTGTTCATAAATTGGAATTACTCTGTCCAGACTTTCTTCACGGGGAATACCCAAAATATCTTGAGCATGTAGGTACAGCCATGCAAGTTCTATGTTATGTCCGTATGAAGTGATATCAGTATCCTTACCATCCTCATTAAAACGATCTCATTAAAACGATCGCGTCCCCAAACAGTATCAAGCTCAACATTCGCAATGGGTTCCCATTTATCTGTAAACATTGAAATACCGGTACCAGTCTTGGGTTCAACCATCTTATCGAATATTAGATCGATCACATCCGTCAATGCTTTTCTGTGATTTTCAGCGCCGGTCAGTTCGTACAAAGTTGTAAAAGCTTCCATCAGATGCATGTGAACGTCCAATGATTTATGCGCTTTAATATCTCCGCGAGCCTGTTTCAAATTAAAGAAACGATCGAAATGTTCAAAGTATCCTCCATGTTCTTTATCTGCAATTTTGGTTTGCAGCAGATCAAACACTCTAATGGCTTCATCTTTCGCGAACTGATCTCCGGTAAGTAGGGCATATTCAGAAAATCCGTAAATCAGGAAAGAATGTCCGTAAATGATTTTATTAACATCTTTAGGTGTTCCGTCTTCTTCTACAATCCAAAAGTATCCGTCATATTCTTTATCATGAAAGTAATTTTTCAGGAATTCAATTCCCTGTTGGATTGCTTCTTCACCATTCGGCCAATCAAAGCCAAGACGCATGGCATGCGATATTGTAAAGACCGCTCGGCATTGAGAGAGAAATGATTTCTCAGTTACTTCAGTTCTATTTCCGTCCCTGTCGTAGTTTGTCTGAAAGCCGCCGTACTTAGGCTCAACAGCCCTTTCAGCCCAAAACGGAATAAGTTTTTCGTTCAGGTAATTTTCTGTTTTTACCAGATATTCTTTCAATAAATTTGCTTCACCTGTATCCATTACTTCTCCAAATAATTATTCAACAATTACAAATGAATTTATTTTTTACTTAGATCTTTATAAGCAAGTTCTTTAATTTCGATTGTTTGCCCGGGGTTGTGACCTTGAATAGCAAAGTGACCCTTTGTGTAATCAGAGTCAGTATATTCAGTCATTAACTGACCGTTAACCCATATCTCCAGTTTGTCGCCAACCATTTTAACTTTCATGGTGAACCATTCATTATCTTTTGTTATCAATGTTTTAGCTTTTCCAGTTGGTTTACCGGGTTTCCAGAGCCAGCCTGTGTATGCATCTTGATGGTTGTCAATTTGAGCCTCGTATCCAGATGGAAATCCGTCTGGGTTATCTTTTGGAG
>QILJ01000131.1 GCA_003233295.1 Ignavibacteria bacterium
TAAACTGAAACCAGACCTGCCGTCCGATTCTCGAACGCGAATTCCGAAAATCAAACCAATCCTTATCATTCCTGTCTATAAACCTTTAATTCCAAAGTTATTCTGTATAAATGTAAATGGAATGGATGTTGCGATTGAAATAAGCTTTTAAATTTGCTTAATAAAAACTATTTCATCTACAAGGTGTGAGATTTTTGGATTATCAACCTGCTATATCGCTCGACAAAATTCAGGGAATATTAGTTTTTATGGTTGGTAAAACAGAGTTTTGCCTTGATTTTAAAGATGTAACTCATATTCTCAATCCCAACCAACTCGAATCGGACGAACTTGAAATTCACTATGATAAGAGATTAATAATTTATAAACGTGAATATATCCCTCTCATTAAAATTAATGAATTATTTAGAATTCTACAATGGGTGATCACGTGCGCATTATTCTATTAGAGATTAATGAAGTTAAACTTGCAGTACTCGTAGATAGTGTCCAAAGTATCATATCAATAGATAATTCAATAAGAGAGAGATTGGAATTCCTGCCTGTTCAAAATAATCAGTACCTCAAGGGGATAGTAAAAATTGATGATGCATCCTTATTATACCCAGATATAGTTCAGATTTACTGGGAAATATTCATAAATCAAAAAAAACCATTTTCACAATTATCAGGAGGAAGTAATGAATAGTATTTCAAATATACCGCCTTAAAAAACGTCTGCAGAAATCCCGTTAAATTTAAATAACTGCTGAGCGGTACTCGAGCAATAAAATTTAACTAAAGATTAACTAAAGAAAACTGCAGACAATTTATTTACAAAATTAAATATAAAATAAAATATGGAGAAAAAAACCATGAGTAAGATTTTTTACACTGTAATAATTACAATTATAGTTTCATATATAAACTTTGGGCAGACTAGACCCACTACCTTTTATCCCCTATTCAATGAAGGATTAAGCGATCAGTTACAAATAAATCCATATACTGAGTATGGACCTGAATCTGTAACCCTAACCGGGGATGTGGGCTGATAGACTTGCCTCATTACAAAATAACGACGGTGGATGGGACTGGCCCCTGGATGATGGAGATCCAAACAATGTTAGCCCATTAAATACAATTGGCCCAATTGGGATGGGTCTTGCCAAAGCATATCATTTTACTGGTGACGCATCTCACTTAAGTGCATTAACAGATGCCGGCACACTGCTTTTATCTAAAACTAATAACTTTTCACCATCTGATGGTTATTTGGCTGCAATGCTGGATCAGGTCTTCGGTGGAACTACTTATACAACACATGTAATAAATAATTTTTACGGTCCATTGGCTGCTGGAACGTATGATAGAAATGGTTTAGGCACTCTTTATAGTACTGCGACTTATGTTGATTTAATTAGAACTAGCAGGGCAGGAAACCTTGCTGCCTGGGATCTTGGGATGGGGTTGGTCGGTGCCTCAATGTCTGGCGCAACTACAACAGATTGGATTGCAGGAGTTAAAGGAATTAGATGGAACAGAGTACTATGATGTAATTGGATTGGCTGGAGCTATATATGGACTTGCTTTTGTAGGTGAAGACTATGATCCTATAGCAGGTGAACACATTGCAGCTAGTAGTTTAGCTGATCTTGCAAACATTTTAGCGAGTTACCAGATTAATCTTGGCGGATTTGCCTGGAATAAAGATTATGTGATTGCTAATGATGCAAATGAAGCAACTCAAGAAACAGCATACTCAATCTTAGCTTTAAATGAAGTGAATAGAGAATTATATATCACTAACATTGAGGGTGCGGGTAACTTTTTAATTAATGAACAGTTAGCTACTGGCGGTTGGGATAGTTATCCGGGCGGTGCAAACGAAAACAATGAAATAACCGGCGAGGCTCTTTGGGGAATTTACACAAGCTTTCCAGAGCTCTGGGTTTCTACTACCGGAAACGATGCAAATTCAGGAAGTATTTACAGTCCTTTAGCCACAATACAGCAAGCCATTTTAAATATTCCTTACTCAGGAACAATTAATCTGAACGCTGAAACATATACAGAAGGACAGATTGTTATTGATAAAAGTTTAACAATCAAGGGGCAAGGTAAAGATGTTACTGTTTTAAACTCAAATTATAATACTGTAAACACTAACCACGGTGATGATGCTTCAGCCTGGATACGCACTGATCCTAATACAATGGTCTATATTTCCGACCTGACACTAGATGCAACAGGTTTTGATACATACGCAGCCTTACGATTTAAGTCAAGTGGGGTAGTATCAAACGTACATATAAATGAAATTAAACACTCTGCATCTCAATATAGGGGTATTGGTATTCAGGTATTGGACGGAAATGTTGATGTTACGAATAGCGTATTTACAGAAATTGGCAGAATTGGTGTACACTATAGGATGGGTGTCATCTCTGGCGCCTCAGTTAGTGGTACATATGATGGGAACACTTATACAGGAAAAGGTGATGGAGATTGGTTGGACTATGCTCTTGATATTTCAGGTGGAACAACTGTCATAGTGAAAAATAATACAATTACTGGAAATACAGGTGTTGCTCTCTCTGATGGTTCAACTTCGGGTGGAGTTATGGCAACCACATATTTCCCTTATTTATTAAATGTGCCAAATGATGTAACAATATTAAACAATGAACTAACCGGTAATACTGATGGAATTATAGTTGGGTATGATGCCCTCGATGTTTCAGTAGTAGAGGCACATAATAATAATATTACAGGTAACATTACTAACGGAATTAATAGCACGGCTCCAATTGTAGATGCAACAAATAATTGGTGGGGAGATGCAAGTGGGCCATATCATGCGACCACAAATCCTTCTGGAACAGGTGATCCAGTTACAGATTTTGTAGTGTATAATCCCTGGACTGCCCAATTAACCGTTAATCAGATTAATTACACATACAGTTTTCCTTCATCTGGTGTAGATATAGATTTTAGCACCTTGCCACAAGGCGGGGGAACCGTTACTGTCCAACGTTATGAGGAAGTACCCCAGGGATATCCCGCACCGCCTGCAGGTGCAACTCATGCGGGTCTCTGGTTAGACTTCAGTTCAAGCATGGCTGATTTCTCATTTGATGCAACCATCACTGTGGATGTTACCGGGCTCGGTTTTGATACAGGTACTTCGGTTATGTACTTTAATAGTTCCACAAATAGCTGGGTTGCTGTAAGTGGTGGAAGTTATGCAATCGGACCACCAGAAACATTTACATTTAACACAAATCATTTTACTCCTTTTAGCTTTATTA
>QILJ01000194.1 GCA_003233295.1 Ignavibacteria bacterium
ATCGGTTTAACTTCTTCCCATGCAGCAGGAGAACCGCCCGGCATAATTGATGGACCTAGAAGCGCGCCTTCCTCACCGCCGGAAACTCCAGTACCGATATAAAGCAATCCTTTTTCTTCAACATATTTTGTGCGTCTTATCGTATCGGGGAAATGCGAGTTGCCGCCGTCGATTATTATATCTCCCTTTTCCAAGTATGGAATCACTTGTTCGATAAATGCATCTACCGGCGCACCCGCTTTAACCATTAACATAACTTTACGGGGTCTTTTAAGCGCATTAATAAATTCCTCAATAGAATGAGTTCCTATAATGTTCTTTCCTTTCCCTCTGCCGTTGATAAAATTATCAACCTTTGATGTTGTTCTGTTAAAAACAGCAACAGTGTAACCATGACTCTCCATATTCAGCACTAGGTTTTCGCCCATTACCGCAAGTCCGACCAATCCTATATCAGCCTTTCCCATTATTCCTCCTTTTATTTTATGTTAAAATATTTTCTCAATTTAAATTCTAATTAAAACGCGGATTAACAATATTATTGTATATCGATCCGAACGTATAACTGATCCCGGTACTCATCCAGTAACTATATTGCGTTGCTAACTCACTTCTTCGTAGCAGGATCTCATCCAGATTTAAATCCCTTGCCGGGAGATTGATCTGATCGTGGATCATCGAATAACCGACACCGAAGCTAAAAGCAAAACCCTCGAAGAAATTTATTGACACATCAGAATAAATATGCAGCCTATTTTTAGAAGCATCACTCAGAAAATTAGAAAATACTGCATTCATTTCAATTTGTCCCCAGGGCTGAGTAAATTCTGTATTAAGTTGAACATATTGCCTGACAAGATGTTCTTCCATTTTGTCGTAGATCGTTTTCTCGTAATATTTATTAAAATTATAATTAACCGAATAACTCAATCTCATTTCTCTGTATGTCGATTCACTATATGGGAAAATGTTATACTCTATAGCTGGTCCGAGCTGATAATTTTGTTTTATATTCCTGTATGTTGATGAGTAGAAATAAGAATTAACACCTAAAGACCAATGATCAGTCAACGATTTCACGATCCTTGCATGTGCGGCAATACTTCTGGTGAATGAAAAATAGTTTTCTGCACCAGCATAATTATAATTTTCTTCATCATAGTTAAGGTCAGCGCCAAGTCTTATTTTCCATTCTTCTGTAACTCTATCTGCATCAAGTGACCCGCTGATATAATAAGAGTTTCGAGATTCTTCACCGTTGAAAGAACCTCTTAAGCGAGTACGAAAAATCCAGTAATCCCATTTATCAGTTACTAAATTATTCTCAACTTTATAATTGAATTTTATATCAAACATATTTACTAAAGGTGTTTCAATAGGGAATCAGCCCCATCTTAAGTGTTTTAACAAAGCCCTCTCGAGTATTGTCTTTTGTGTAGGTGCTTAAACTGTTAAAGATCAGTGTATCATTCAATCCTTTAAACTTATTCCTACCAGTAAAAGTTAATGTATATTCTCTTCCTTTACTGCCTGTTTTATTAGTCGTAACAAGCACATAAATGTCCGCCTGTCTTCTGTCATTAACGTAATTGACAAATTTCACTTCTCGTCTTACATAATCCATATCAATTCTATGAGCATCTAAGAATAATTTAGGAGCGCCTTTCAATACATTTGTCGTATCATTAGCTTGTCCAAAAAGCATTGAAGCAAAAAAGATAAAAATAGTGGCAATAAATAATTGTACTTTAAAAACATATTTCATAATACCCCCCAGGAATATCAATTAAATTTTTCTTTATAAGCCCATAGTCCTAAAGCAGGATTGGAGATGTAGAATATATTCTCTCCATCAGGCATAGTATTAAATCCATCTTTTAATTTTTTAGGATTATATTTTATCGTCATCTGATCCAAGTCTGAAAAATTAAAATTAACGCTTCTAATTTCTTTTTCTGAAATATTACCCGGACAATAGGTAATTTTAAATCTATTCTCAGATGAACCATGAATAAGATGAGCAGCAGCGCTAAGATTATTTTTAAGGTCTTCGTTCTTATCAACGAGTTTCAATATTTCCGAAGTTGTTAGGTATCCATACTTCCTGATCAACTTATCAATATCCGGATCCTCCCCGAATTCTTTGAGTCCTGGTGCAAGAATGATAAGTTCACCTTCATCAGCAATAGCCATACGGGTTCTGTAGATTGCTTTATTCCCGAGCCAAGTACTTTTAAATTCTTCGGGGTCTAAATAAACGATGATTTTCTCAAGAGGTTTATCTAGCATTTCAAAATTTACTTCCAAAGATAATTTTGCTGCTAGGTCGAAACATTCATAATCATCGCCGATAAATAATCCCCGCATAACAAGATTGCTATCCTCGTCTTTTCCGATAACAGTTTGGATATAAATAATCGGTAGATCTTTAGCAAAATTATCCGATGCATAGTTTAGAACTTTACGCACAGGTGTATCGGCTCTACCCATCATTTTTTCCATCCCGTATGCAGCGCCAAGGAAATGACTTTTATTTATCCCTTCCTGTCCGCCGGTTCCAACAAAAATGTTCTTGTTATAATTCGCCATTCCTACAACTTCATGCGGTACAACCTGTCCTATTGAAAGTATTAAGTCATGACCACCTTCGACCAATAATTTATTTACTTGTGCAGGCCAGTCGTAATTTACCTTTCCCTCAGATACTTGATTTACATATTCTGCAGGAACGCGTCCCAATGTTACAAGGTCACTCTTCCATTTATGAACTCTGAATAATTTACGTGGAATATCGCCAAACATTTTGGAGAGTTCACTTTCCGCCATTTCAAAATGAGTTCCCAGTGCAGGAAGAATATCAGTAAGGTTATTACCGTAATATTCGTATGAATATTGGGTTAGCTCACCAGCTTTTGAGTGAAAGCGCGTAAAATCTGGGGGAATTGCCAGTACTTTTTTCTTATCGCCAAGTTTAGCAAGAGCTTCGAAAAGTCCTTGCTTCATCTCTTCAGAGGTTATGACGGTTTCTTTTGAACCTTTTGCATATAGTAGCATTATTACTTCTCAAGTACTTATTATTAAATAGTTCAATATTGTATTATTGCTTAATGGTTAAATTGATTAATTGCTGATTAAAAGAGGCA
>QILJ01000126.1 GCA_003233295.1 Ignavibacteria bacterium
GTCTAAAAAAAGAATTAGATAATTTTTTGAGTTTTAAGAAAATCACACTTAATTCATCAGTAAAGAAAAACTTTCTTTCAAAGGAAAAGCAAGAAGTGAAATTTATCAACCATACCGGAAAACCGGATCAAGTGATATTGACTAAACTTTTTGCGGATGAAAAATTTGATGTTGATAAATTCAGAGATCTGATGTCAAAACTGATTATAGGTCTCAAAGATAGTGAAATAAATTTTATTCAAGTTGAATTACCGGATTATGGACTGTTCAAAAATTTCTATCCGGCATCGGAATATTTTTACCAAACATTTGTTGAGGGAATTCATCTAGGCAACTATACTTTTGATAAGTATAAATCCGATAAGAAAAGTCCGAAGAAACTTAACATTAATTTTGATAATTCTGATAAGAATGTTAAAACTGCAATAAAAAAAGGTGAACAGTTATTAAGCGCAGTTGATTTTGCAAAAGATCTTTCTAATGAACCAACTTCTTAAACGGACTAAAAAGGAATTATCGAAGCTAGGTGTGCAGGTTACTGCTTTTAACAAAGCAGAATTAAAGAAAAGAAAAATGAATTCACTACTTGCAGTAGCTGAGGGAAGTGACAATCCGCCGTATTTAATTATTTTGAAATATAAACATGCTAAAAAATCATCTAAAAAAATTGCCTTAGTCGGTAAAGGTGTTACATACGATTCGGGCGGATACTCGATTAAGCCAACCGATTCGATGATAGAGATGAATGGCGACATGGCGGGAGCATCGGCTGTAATTGGGACAATTATGGCTGCGGCAAAACTGAAACTGCCTGTTGAACTTATTGGAGTTATTCCAGCGGTTGAGAACATGGTCTCGGGAAGAGCATATAAACCGGGCGATATTATTTCTACGGCAAGCGGTAAGACAATAGAAGTCAAAAATACAGACGCGGAAGGAAGGCTGATCCTTGCCGATGCTTTGGAATATGCATCCAAATTAAAACCCAATGAAATTTTGGACTTTGCTACATTGACCGGCGCTGTTGTTGTTGCACTCGGTGAATTCACTGCAGGATTGCTCACTAAAAATGATACGATCTCCAGCGCTTTGAAAAGTTCTGGTGAAAAAACTTTTGAAAGAATTTGGCAGCTTCCTTTCTGGGATGATTTCAGCGATTCTGGGATGATTTCAGCGATGGTCTGAAAAGTGATATAGCCGATACCAGCAACTTAGGACCTCGTTGGGGTGGGGCGATAACGGCAGGCAAATTCTTAGAAAAATTTGTCGATGAAAAAATTCCGTGGGCTCATATTGACTTAGCCGGTCCAGCGCTGAAACATAAATTCAGAAGTTATACCGAAAAATATAATACAGGTTTCGGCGTTAGATTAATGATAGATTATTTGAGTAAGAAGTAAACTTGTAACTGCTGATTTACATGGAATGCTTAATTTTGTTGCCACCGTCCATACGGTGGCAAGGTTAAACTTTATTATCAGTATTTTATCACACAACAATACCATCACGCATTTCCAGAACTCTGTCACCTAATTCGATTAGACCCTTGTTGTGAGTTACTATAAGAAATGTTAGATCGAATTTTTCTTTTAAGTCCAAGATCAATTCATGTACTATAGCGCTGTTCGTGGAATCTAAATTACCGGTTGGTTCGTCGGCGAAAATGATCTTCGGGTTATTAGCTAAAGCCCGTGCAATAGCAACTCTCTGCTGCTCACCACCCGATAGTTCTGATGGCTTATGATCCTTTCTATCAGTGAGATCAACAATCTCCAATAGTTCCAAGCTTCTCTTAGAAGAATCTTCTATTGATTTTCCGGCGATCATCTGGGGGATATTAATATTTTCAAGAGCCGTGAATTCTGGTAGAAGATGATGGAACTGAAATACAAAACCAATTTCTTTGTTCCTAAAATCGGAAAGTTTGTCATCGTCCAGTTTGTGAATATCCACTCCATCAATTAAAACCGTACCTTCATCAGGATTGTCAAGTCCTCCGAGAATATGCAGGAGAGTACTTTTCCCAACTCCGGATTTCCCAACGATGATACTTATCTTTCCTTTCTCAATTGATAAGGAAACGCCTTTAATTATTTCAAGTTTACGTTTCTCAGATCTTGTAAAAGTCCTATGGATATTACTGCATGTTAATATTTCAGTCATCTCTTATTCATATTTTATTGAATCAATTACATTTAATTTTACCGCACGTTTTGCGGGATATAGCGAAGCTAGAAACGATAGAAGCATCGACACGATTGGGATTATTATCAAATCTGAAACTTGTAATTGAACCGGTATCGCATCAATTCTATATTTCATCGGATCAAGAGGATAAAGTTTAAATTCGATCTGAAGATAGCAGACTAGCAGACCAAGTATCAAACCAAGCACAGTTCCAATTGTTCCGATCAGCACTCCTTCAAACATAAAAATTCTGAGTATTGATTTCTTCTTAGCTCCCATCGACCGAAGAATTCCAATGTCTCTTCGTTTCTCAATTACCGACATTGTTAATGACCCAAGAATATTAAAAGTAGCGACAGAAATGATCAGCATCAGCAGTATAAACGCAGCCCATCGTTCTATCTGCATCACATCGTAAAAATCTTTATGCATATCGTACCATGTATAAACAGAAAAATATTTAGGATTAAGCTGACTCTCTAATTTCTTCTTTACAAGTTCAGAATCATTGATATCATTAAGTCTAACCTCATAACCCGATATGTTTCTAACGTCCAATAATTCCTGTGCTGATGTAAGATTAGTGAAGGAATATTCTGTATCGTAATTTTTATTATTGGACTGATAAATACCGCTTACAACAAAGCGTTTGGTACTAGGCAGCACAAGAAAATTGGTAAGCATCTTTTCAATACTTTTTAATGAAGTAGCGGTTATAGTATCCCCGATTCTACACCTTAGTTT
>QILJ01000274.1 GCA_003233295.1 Ignavibacteria bacterium
AAAATCATAGTTATCATAATGATCTGTGTTCCAATAAAAATATATGAATATAGTACTAGCTTCGGAGTTAACTGGATAATCATATTATTTATTTTAATTCCTATATTTTGTTAGTTCAAAAAAAGGAGAGAGAAAATGGCAGAGAAAAAAGACTTTCTAAAGGAAACGATAAAACATATTGATATTAAAGAGCACAATGTAGTTGCTATTGTTGATGCGATGGGAAAGATGGCATTTTCAGCTAGAGATCTGAATCGTGCAGCGGATATTTATAACAGAATGCTCGAAGACAAGGATACAACAATTATTCTAACTCTTGCCGGTTCACTTTTCAGCGCCGGGCTTAAAAAAATTGTGTATGATCTTGTGTCGCATAATATGGTTGATGCAATTGTTTCAACGGGAGCAATAATGGTTGATCAGGATTTCTTTGAAGCGCTGGGATTCAAGCATTATATCGGCTCGCCATACGTTGACGATAATGAAATGCGCGAACTTCACATCGATAGAATTTACGATACTTTTATTGATGAAGATGAACTAAGAATCTGTGACGATACAACTGCTGAAATATTTGATAGTCTTGAGACGCGTCCATATTCATCACGTGAATTACTTTGGCATTTCGGAAAATATTTAGATGAGAACGGCGGTCCAAAGGTTGATGACTCTGTGGTGTATGCTGCATATAAAAATAATGTCCCGATATTTGTCCCTGCATTTTCCGACTGCTCTGCCGGATTCGGAATTATTATGCACCAGCACAAAAATCCGGAGAAGCATTTATCATTCGATTCCGGTAAAGATTTTCTCGAGTTGACAAAGATAAAATTACACAGTGATGAAACCGGTATTTTTATGGTAAACCGGTATTTTTATGGTGGGCGGTGGCGTACCCAAAAACTTTACTCAGGATATAGTTGTTGCAGCAGATATTCTTCAAGAAGATGCTCCGATGCACAAATATGCAATTCAAATTACTGTTGCTGATGTTAGGGACGGTGCACTTTCAAGTTCCACCCTTAAAGAGGCAAGTTCTTGGGGCAAGGTGGAAACAACATTCGAGCAGATGGTTTTTTCTGAGGCAACCCTTGCACTTCCATTGATAGCAGGTTATGCCTATCATAAAGGAGCTTGGAAAAGGAGAGAGCCAAGAAGTTTGACAGATATTTTTAGTTTATAGCTTATACCAGTTTACTTATTATTACATGAGGATAAAATGATTAGAAATATATTTATACTTTTACTGCTTTCATCCGTTACTATTTGGGCACAAGCTGAAACTTTAGTATCAGGTAAAATTGAGAATGGCGGATTCGGCGCTCCGGTTATAAAGTTCACACAGGTCAATGGTAAATTCGGACTGCTCATTGGCGGGCGAGGCGGCTGGATAATGAATCATAAATTTGTTATCGGCGGCGGGGGTTATGGTCTTGTCAATCAAGTTGACGCTAATTTTATTTTTGAAGGAGACTTGACTCCCTTAATGATGGGCTACGGCGGATTTGAAATGGAATATATTTTTTCGTCGAATAAGTTGGTTCACTTTTCAATATATTTGCTGCTTGGCGGAGGCGGTATTACATATAAAAGATTCCATGAATGGGATACTCCGCATATTTCCGATAGTTTTTGGACTGCTGTACCGGCTGCCAATATTGAACTTAATATTTCATCCTTCTTTAGAATTTCTGCCGGTGTAGGATACCGTTTTGTAACCGGTGTTGATCTGGGAGATTTAACAAATTCCGATATAGCCGGGTTTGAAGGAATTTTAACTTTTAAGTTTGGGAAATTTTAAAACAAAGAGTCCGGCGAAGACCGGACTCTATTGTGCAAGTAGTGTGGAACTACAAATAATTAATTGTTAATAAATATTTTCGCCGCAAGCGACAGGGAGTTTATCCCTTGTCCGCCTTTGGCGGATTAAATAATTGCACATAACGTGCTTCTCAAATATAATAATTTTATCTTAAAAGTTATCCATTACTATTTTTTATTGGCTTTAGCTAGTTTAATATCCGACAATGATCCCAAGAATTTTTGAATTTTGTTTACTTCATCATCGGTTAATGTTTTACCTAACTGAATATCAGCCATTAAAACTATTGCATCTTTAAGCGTTTCAACTTTACCATCGTGCATGTAGGGGTCGGTAAGCGCAACATTTCTTAAAGAAGGAACTTTGAACATATATTTATCAGTTTCCAAACCTGTAATATCAAATCTTCCTTTGTCGGTTGTATCAGCATATGGTTTTATTAATCCCATTTTCTGATACATATTGCCGCCCAATAATGGACCTGTATGGCAGGTTATACAGCCCTTGTTTATAAATAATGCGAGTCCTTCAACTTCATCTTCCTTTAATGCCTGCGGATTTCCTTTCATGAACATATCGAAACGATCCTTTGTAATAAGAGTTCTTTCAAACGCTGCAATAGCCTCGGCTATGTTGTCATAAGTGATCTTCATACCCGCATCGGCAAATAATTTTTTATACTCTGGAATTTTTTTGAATTTTTTAACAACAGTATTTGAATCCGGCATACCCATTTCAATCGGGTTAAGAATTGGACCCTTTGCTTGAGCTTTAAGATTTG
>QILJ01000327.1 GCA_003233295.1 Ignavibacteria bacterium
ACTTCAATTGATATCAAGGATAAACAGTTTGGTAATGTTGCAATATCCCCGTCGGCTTTTACAGGTCATGTTTCACTGCAATATTATTTTACGGAAAATCTTCAACTGATCGGGAGAGTTAACTCGGCTTTTAGAACACCGAATATTAATGATCTAAGTAGTTTTGGTTCCTTTGATTATGGCATTGAAGTTCCTAATGATGATCTTTCGCCTGAACAGTCATTGAATTTTGAAATCGGATTGAAAACGAAATTCAAATCATTAACAGGTTCACTATTTATTTATAGAAATAATCTTAGCAATTTAATCGATAGAATACGTTCAACTTATGACGGAAGTCCGACTTATCAAGGCGAGAATGTTTATACTAAAGTAAATGTTGGTAAAGCTTATATACGGGGAATAGAAGGTGATATTACTTATTACTTAAGTCAAATGTTCTCGATCTATTCAAGTTTGAATTATACTTATGGTCAGAACACGAGTAAAGATGAGCCAATGAGAAGGATCCCCCCGTTAAATGGGAATGTGACATTGTCATATCATAATAGACTTTTGAAACTCTCAATGGAATTTCTATTTGCTTCTAAACAGGATAGACTTTCATCCGGTGACATTGATGATCATAGGATCCCAGACGGCGGCACGCCGGGCTGGCAAGTGCTGAATTTTTATTCATCTTATAAGATAAATGTATTTTTGATCTCAGTCGGGCTGCTTAATGTCTTCGATGAAGACTATCGGGTTCACGGCAGCGGAATTGATGGTATTGGTCGGAGCGTTTTTATCGATCTTAAAATATCAATTTAATTGGAAATAATTAGTCCTTAATTTTTTTGAGAATATAAATGTCTGTCTGCAAAATTTAAGTACTGTTCCCAATCATATTTAGTTACGCCATGTTCCCCGGTACGAATGTGATAACCAATAAAATTTCCAACAGGGTGATTTACTTCAGGCATCTTATCAACTAGTATTCCTTCTTCCCCGAATAATTTATAAACAGGTTCTGCATTTTTAGCCGATAGGAATTCCCCGTGCGGATCAGCCCATCTATCTTCTTCGGCGCTGGCAACATAAACTGGACGAGGAGCAGCCAAAGCTATTAACATATGCTGATCTACCGGGGAGACTATCTTCATTATTATTATATTTCTTAAAATTCCCACAGAACCAATGCGGGAAAGAATCATTTATCCGTTTTACTGTTTCGCCAATTCTTCTTCTAGAAAGCGCAGCACCTCCGCAGCCTGAATCGTTTGATATAACAATGGCAAACCTTTCATCTTGCGCTCCAGCCCAAAGCGAAGTTTTACCCAAACGGGAATGCCCCATCACTATAACTTTTTTATAATCGATTGAACTGTCAGTTACCAAGTAATCCATTACTCTGCTTAATCCCCAAGCCCACGCAGCAATTGAACCCCACTCATTTGCATTTGGTTTGTTCTGTCCTTCCTTATAAAACAACGGGTGAACACCGTTCTGAAATCCGTCATCAAAATCAGGGTCAATATCGCCGTAGTACATTGTTGCAAGTCCATATCCTCTGCTTAATAAATACTCAACCTGCCATCGATTTGCTCTAACTCCTCTCGTCGATTCAGTTGCTTTGTTGTTTGTGATTCCAAACTTTTTGTTATTGCCTACCCAGTTTTTTGTGATAGTTATTTCATCATCATCGCATACGGTTTGATTCCCATAAAAGTTAAGACCCAAAAACAGAGGATGCTTTTGTTTGCCATTTTTGGGTAAATATATCAAAAGATTCAGTTTCAATTCTTTACTATTATTCCGGATAAGTAATACAATCTCTTTTCGTATTGCTTTGCCATTAAGGGCTGCGGTATCAATCGACAATGTTTTGAATTTCATTCTTTCCGGAAAACCCGGAGCTTTTCCATATACTTCATTCTCAAATAATTCTACTATTTCCGGTCTGCGCTTTACTATCCACTCATTCGTTGTTGAGATAACCTCACCATTACTGGCAATCAACGGATCAGGCAGAACGTAATTATTAGGTACTTTTGATTCATCGTAATTTGTTTTGTTTTGCTGAGCATAAATATTTGATAAAAGGAGTAATAATACAACAGAAGAGATAAAACATTTTTTAAGCATCTTGTTTACCTATTTATTCTTAGAGCATATTATAATTTACAAAAACATAGAGTAAATTTATTAATTTCAAGCTCAATAATTGTATATATACCACTCTATTCTTATATTTAGAATCTATAGATTTATCATTCATATTTTACACATAACCTTTTCGAATTAAAAGTAGGAATAAATTCTTATGAAAAAATCATTTTTACTACTTGTTTTTCTTTTAAGTGCAATTTCACTTAATGCCCAAAAATTATATGATAATCCAAATCCGCTTTGGAAAGCTGCTGAGGATAATGTTTATCTGCAAGAGGAATCACAAAAAGTATTTACTGACTCACCAATTCAATCTGTGGAAGAATATCAAGGCAAGTGCTATGCAGTGATGAATAACAAAGTTTATGTCCTACAAGATAGTAATCTTAGTCTGGTGAATGCCGCTCCTACCGATGTTAATAAACTCCTCAATGAGGTTGGTGAACTTTGGGCATTAACAAAGAATGGTTTATACAAATTAGATAATAATAATTGGAAATTAATTGACGATAGAAAATTCGTTGATCTTACTACTCATAACGGTGTTCTACATGCAGCTACGAGAGAAGAAATATACAAACTTGAAAACAGTAAAATGGTGACTACAAAACCGAAAGACGGATACTTCACAAGCAATACAACTATGATGCAGGAAGACGGTACTCAGCTTCTTGCTGATCC
>QILJ01000057.1 GCA_003233295.1 Ignavibacteria bacterium
GTTGACTTAAATACCTGTATCAATATTTCTAATAATCTTCCCGAAGGGATAATGGTTGTTGCAGAATCCGGTATAAACAAAAAAGCAGATGCACAATTACTTAATAAAAGCAATATCGATGCAATTCTCGTCGGAGAATATTTAATGCGCAGTGAAAATATTGATGCTGCCCTAATGCAATTAAAAAAGTGGTGCCGAAATGAAAATTAAAATTTGCGGTATAACAAATGTAGAAGATGCTTTGGCTGCCGAATCCTTTGGAGCCGATGTACTGGGTTTCATCTTTTATAAAAAAAGTGAGAGATATGTTATACCAAAACAAGCAGAGAATATTATAAAGACTTTATCACCTTTTACCACAAAGGTTGGTGTTTTTGTTAACGAATCTTTTGAGGTTATTAATAATATATCCGAACAAACCGGTATTAATGTTGTACAGCTTCACGGAGATGAAAACCTTGATATTATAAAAAGTATTTCACTTCCGGTTATAAAAGCTTTTCGAGTTGATGATAGTTTTGATTACGATCAGTTAAATCAATATCAGGATTATTCGATATTGTTAGATGCCTACTCTGAAAATGGTTACGGTGGAACCGGGCATCATTTTGATTGGGAGAAAATTCCTTTTGAAATAAAAAATAAAATTATTCTTTCAGGTGGAATTTCATCGGAAAATATTGAATTCATTTATAAAAATATAAATCCGGCAGCGGTTGATCTTTCTTCTTCACTGGAAATAACGCCGGGCAAAAAAGATAAAAAGAAGATGGAATTATTTTTTAAAAAAGTAAACTTAATAAGGAGACAATAATGCTGATATTAATGGAACTTAATGCTCCAAGAAAACACATTGAAAAAGTAAAAAAGAAAATCGTTGCTAAGGAATGCACACCGCACGAAATTCCGGGCTCACGTAAACTTGCGATTGGTATAACAGGTCCATCAGGCGATCTTTCCATTGAAGATTTTTTAGGAATGGATTCTGTTGACGAAGTAGTTCGTGTATCGAAACCGTATAAACTTGTTGGACGTGAAATGAAACCTGACGATACTGTGATAGAATTCGATAATGCTGCCATCGGCGGTGATGAACTTACAATTATTGCAGGACCTTGCTCTGTTGAAAGCAAAGATCAGATATTTGATATTGCCGGTTCGCTTAAAGAGTTAGGGATTAAATTCCTGCGTGCCGGTGCTTATAAACCTCGTTCCAGCCCATACTCTTTTCAGGGATTGAAAGAAAAAGGCATCGAATATCTTGCCGATGTTAAAAAGGAACTCGGAATGAAAATAGTTACTGAAGCAAAAGACACTCAAACTTTGCCTCTTATTGCTGAAGTTGCGGATATTGTTCAGATTGGTGCGAGAAACATGCAGAATTTTTCACTTCTTGAAGAAGCAGGAAAAATCCAAAATCCCATTCTTTTAAAAAGAGGTTTGGCTGCTAAAATGGAAGACCTGTTGATGAGTGCAGAATATATATTATCTCACGGCAACTACAATGTTATTCTTTGCGAAAGAGGAATACGAACATTCGAAACCCATACACGAAATACACTTGACTTGAATGTTGTTCCAGCAATAAAAAAACACTCCCATCTTCCTATAATTGTTGATCCTTCACACGGTGTTGGTATCTGGGATAAAGTAACTCCTATGGCAATGGCTGCTGTAGCTTGCGGGGCACATGGATTGATGATTGAGGTACATTCGCATCCTGAGGAAGCCCTCTCAGATGGATTTCAATCTCTAACAATTAAAAATTTCAAAACGCTCTTGGAAAGAAGATTGCAGGTGTATTAAACAAAAGGATGGATCATGCGACAGTACCATTCACCAACTAAACTTCCGGATAGTAAAGGAAAATTTGGAAAGTACGGAGGGAAGTTTGTTCCTGAAACTTTGATCGCTCCATTAACTGAGCTTGAATCAACATACTTATTGATGAAGAAGGATAAACAGTTCAATAAAGAGTTAATACAGCTTCATAAAGAATATACGGGAAGACCGACTCCTCTTACTTTTGCGGAAAAATTAACTTCATATTACGGGAAAGGGAAGATTTATCTTAAACGTGAAGACCTTTGTCATACCGGTGCACATAAAATCAATAATACTTTGGGTCAAATTCTGCTCGCAAATAAATTAGGTAAAACAAGAATTATTGCTGAGACCGGCGCGGGACAACACGGAGTTGCAACCGCTACCGTGTGTGCTAAATTTGGTTTGGATTGTGTTATTTACATGGGTGAAGTTGATATGCAAAGACAGGAGCCAAATGTTTTTAGAATGAAACTTTTGGGAGCTGAAGTTGTTAGTGTCAAATCCGGCAGCCAAACATTAAAAGATGCTACAAACGAAGCAATAAGAGATTGGGTAACGAACGTAAAGAATACACACTATATAATTGGTTCAGTCGTTGGTCCGCATCCTTATCCTATGATGGTAAGGGACTTTCAGTCTATAATTGGGTTGGAAACCAAAGAACAAATTATTGAAAAGGAAAACAGAGAACCTGACTACATTATTGCCTGCGTTGGCGGTGGTAGTAATGCGATAGGGATTTTTTATCCTTTCATTAATAGTAAGGTTAAACTAATTGGCGTGGAGGCGGCTGGTTACGGGTTGGATTCGAACAAACACTGCGCAACTTTAACTCTCGGCAGAGAAGGGATTTTTCACGGGATGAAAACATGTCTTCTTCAAACCGAGGATGGACAAATTTCCGAAGTTCATTCAATTTCTGCAGGACTCGATTACCCCGGCGTTGGACCTGAACATAGTTACTTAAAAGATAATTTTTTAGTCGAAT
>QILJ01000351.1 GCA_003233295.1 Ignavibacteria bacterium
TCTATAATTCAATAGGTCAAGTAGTGGCAGAGTTAGTAAATCAACAGAAGGAGAAAGGAATTTACAATGTTGATTTTGATGCATCTGATCTTTCAAGTGGTTTATACATTTACAGGCTGCAAGTAAATACACCGGATGGTAAAGGGAATTATGTTAATTCAAAGAAAATGATATTGCTCAAATAGGATTCAGCGTAGAGGACGTATATTTTGCGTCCTCTGCATTAAATATACCCAAAGCAAAGTAGTTTTCACAGAATCTGAGATCGGATTTTACAAAAATTCTCTCTCTTATTAAGAGAGACTAAAGTGAGTTTTTCTATAAAACAAAATCCGAAAACAACTTTGTGAATAGTATATTAAAAAAACATTTTTTTGTGCTCTTACCTCTATATAAATTACAAGTTAGCTTTACCTTGCTTCGATTTCCAATAGAGATAGAATGTTAGTGCAGCGCTGACAAGAGCCATTGAGAGTAATAATATCAGTATCGGCACTATTGATTGATCATATTTTGTGTAAAGCCACCCGATGATCTCTTCTTGAAATATTGGACCGATAGAGCCTGTTCCATTTATGATTCCCGCAGCAACAAGCGCACCCTTTTTTGAACCGACATCAATAGCCCCAACGCCTGAGATAAGTGAGTCGGGACCGTATAACATAAATCCTGCCAATCCCATTGAGATTGTAAAGAACATCAAATCAGTAGCGCCCTTTGCGTACATCAGGATAAATGCTAACGCCATAAGGCTGAGCATAACAGCCGATAGCAAAGCCCGTTTACCCTTGAAAAGTCTATCGGAAGCATAACCGGCAAATAATACTCCGGCGAATCCTGCAACATCAAAAACCGTAGACAAGTATCCTGCTTACTTCCATACCAAAATTTTTATTTAGGAAAAACGGCACCCAGCTCCAAAGAGCATATCGTAAAAATTTGATAGTGAAATAGATGAGACCCATCGTTATTACAGTTGACCATACATCTTTCGACCAGCCTAACTTTTCGGGATCATCTTTTGGCTGGTAACTGTCTTCTGACGGGTCACACGATTCACACTGATCATCATCATCTTCAATCGGGTCAAGACCAACATCTTCAGGACGGTTTGGATGTAGAAATAACACAATTGTCCAGATTATCAAAAGTACAATTGAAGCGCCGAAAAATGACCATCTCCAGCCGAACTCACCCAGCATATATGCAGCGAAAGATGTCGCAACAATTGAGCCGACTTGATAACATGTAGCCCAAAAGCCTAAAATAGTTCCGCGCTTATCTCTCTTGAACCAATAAGCCAACGAGCCGATACAACCAGGCCAGCCGGTGCCTTGTGCTAAACCGTTTATTGAGAGAAACAGAAAAATAGTCCAGAAACTATTTGAAATCCCGAAGGCAAAATTACAAGCTAAAGAGATTCCCATCCCGATAAGAAGTAATAATTTCGGACCAAGTTTTCTGCCGAAAAAAGCACTTGAATATTGTCCTACCATATAAAAAACCAAGTAGGCTGTTCCAAGATGTGCCAGATCAAGCGTAGTAAAACCTAATGAATCTGCTAGTGGACTTTTTACAACATAGAATGCTTTACGCGCAAAGTAATATCCAATATAAGCCAGCCATGTAGCGCTGAATATTTTTATTTGCCACGATCTAAGTGCGCTCTTCTCACCTAATAAGTTCGTTATCAATATTATTTATCCCTATTTGTTCTGATTTTTCAGCATGAGGAATCACTAATTTATTTAACCAATTAACAAACTCCAACTGTCTAATTGAATCTTCTATCACATCTTCATCGATGCCATATTTCCAGCGGAGATCTTTTCTGGAATGGTCATTATATATTTTCTCAAGATCCTCAACATATGTCATCAGGTCGTTTTGACCTTGAAAATAATTTTGTTTGATCAGTTTCTCATCTCTTGCAATAATTAATCTTGCGACTTCGTGAAGATCATATTCGGGATGATATTGTGGTGCCCAGAAAATTCCATTTTTATGTTTTACCGATACAGATTGAACTCTGGTAAATTCGTTTGATGCAAGCCATTCCCCACCTTCTGGAAGTTTTGTGATCTCATCATCATGACTAATAAAGCCGTCAAATACGGGAGGTTTACCTTCATACATCGGATGTTTAAGTCCTTCCGGTGTGAGGTGCATTTTTCTTGCTAGCCCCATCTCTCTTCCTTTCGGATTTAGTTTTACTTCTCCGCCGGCGGCATAAACTGCAATTTGCGCAGCCCAGCAGCTTCCGAATTGAGGCACGCCAACTTCATAAGCTCTTTTGCAGAGATCAACCATCTTAACAACACGCTCGTCATGATCGTGATATACTGTCAGATTACATCCAGGCCAAAGAACTCCATCATATTTTTTTAATTCTTCTTCGTCCGGGAGAACAACACCGGGATCACTCGAATAAAAAATATCATATTTTGCATGTGGCATGTGCTGAAGTAATAATTTTGCATAAAGTTCGCCGGCTTTTGTCATTCCAACTTCATCAAATTGGTCACGGCTTGGTTTTGGATAACCGTCAATAATAAAATTTAATTGTTTCATAAGTCACTAATCCTTCAAGTTTTCAATTAAGTTTGGTAATTCACTATAATCTTCAAAATAAGCATCGGCTCGATTTCTGTCGCTTCCGCGGTCTAATGCGGCTAAACAAAGAATTGAATGCATTCCCATTTTTTCCGGTCCGAGAATGTCGTTATGTTCTCTGTCGCCTATGTGAATAATTTCATTGAACTCAACTCCCAGACCATCCTTTGCGGCGTTGAAAACGCACTCGTGAGGTTTTGAGCATCCAACCTCATCGGAAAAAACA
>QILJ01000045.1 GCA_003233295.1 Ignavibacteria bacterium
AAACAGAGCAAAGACACTATATCTAACTGACTGTGTCGGTTCTATTTGCGAAATTTATCAAACAACAACTTTACGACCCGACACTATATACAAAAGCCCGCCTTGAAAAGGACAAGGATAAATCTCTCGATGAGGTTATAAATTATTAAAGTAACTATTTCATTTAGATGAATCAATAGAAATTGCTTTAAGACTATCCAGATGTTTTTTTAGTGAATCGAGTTCATGTCTGAGTTTCTTTGTTTTTACCGCTTCGTTTTCTTTTACAATAGTGAGGCTGTCAATAATTTTTTTCTGAGTGGATGGCGGTCGGTTCTCATTATTTTTATCAGAACAAGCTGCCAGTAAAAGTAGAGTTAAAAATATTGTTGTTAGATATTTTTTAATAACCATTTATTCAAATCCTAAATTAGATTACATATTGTGTTTCATTATTCCCTTTTCATGAGGGACAAGCATTTTTTGCGGCGGGCTTACAAATGGAATTCCCAAACTAAGTCCGCGTAAAATAAATATTATTGCAAGTATAATAGCAAAAACCGGTATGAGTTTGTTCATTCGTTGTTTTAACCTTACTGATAAAAACTTACCGACTAACGAAGTTGCAAACATTATCGGGGCAGTTCCTAAACCGAATAACAGCATATACAGTGCACCCGATAGTACACTTCCAGTAGTAATGGCGCCTGCAAGAGCAACATATACAAATCCGCACGGAAGAAATCCGTTGATAATTCCAAATACAAATAGCGCTTGCGGTGAACCGGTTTTTGTGAGTCGAGTAAACCCTTGCTTAACAAAACCACTTACAACTTGATAAGGTTTTGTTAATGCCAATTTACCCTTATATTTGCCGGGGATAACGTAATAAAGCAGAATTGAAACACCCAAAGCAACAGAAGCATACATTTGAAGTCCGGCAAGCTCAATCCCTTTTCCAAATAGACCGAAGACCGCGCCGAACAAAGCGTATGTTAGACTTCTGCCAATGTTATATAAAATTCTACCGACAATTAATTGAAAGTTAGAAGAATTTCCAATAGGAAGAGCAAGCGCAATTGGTCCGCACATTCCAACGCAATGAAACGATAAGAAAACCGGTCCATATTTCCATAAATATCCTCTACAATTACTATACCTTTAGGGGGCGAAGCTTGCCAACCACTTAAATTAGATTTAGTGAAACCAAGAATTATTCAAGATTTTGCTCAGATCAAAATGCGAAGCCCCCTAAGGCACCATCATGGATTCTTCATTATAGTAAGTAACATCATTAACAGCCCATTCTACTTTAATTTTCCACAAGCCGGTTGATAATTCTTTTGTATCAACATAAGTTTTATTTTCTTCATTCAATTTTATCTCCAGCTTTTTGTCCAGGAGGTCGTCAGAAGGTTTGTAAAAAAGGATATTCCCATTGACCAATTCAGGATTGAACAATGAAGGAAATTTAAATTCAATGGTATTACCGGTTAAATTAATTTGAAGTTGTTCCGGTAAAGCTTCCGTTCGTTTGATCCTATTAATCTGCTCCTGATATTTAATTTCGGCGTCATAATATTCTTCTTCAACAAGATCATAATCCACAAGTATATGTATTAAAACAACCCGCCCAATTGATATAACAAGAAACAGAACTATTACAATTGCTAACCCTGTTCCCCAATTAAATTTTTTCATTTTTTATTTTTTCTATATTTATCTATTCTTCCTAAAAACGAAGTCTTAATATTATCAATTTCTTTATCACCTGCTTTCACAATAATATGAATTGGGGTGTTCAACTGTTTAATATCATCTTCCTTAATTATAACCATGAATTTCGCTTCAATTATTCCCTGCGGTTTAGCTATCATGTCACTTCCAATTATCTGTATTCTTCCTTTAATTCCACTCAACTCAAGTTTTGCAGGAATCTCATCAAATGTCTTATTGGTTAGAACGAAATCATAGAGATTACTTATATGCAGACTATCATAGTTTTGGTACATCATTCCCGGTGTTCTGAGGATTGATAATTCAAAGTTGTTTCTTAAAGTGAACATGAATCCCAATACTCCGAAAAGAATCAATAAAACAACTGTATAACCAATTGAGCGTGGTGTTAATAAGGAACGCACACCTTTATCTATTTCATTTTTTGATGCGTATCTAATTAGTCCGCGCGGTTTATTTATTTTATCCATAACGGCATCACAAGCATCAATACAAGCCGTACAGTTCACACATTCCAGCTGTGTTCCATTGCGAATGTCAATTCCAGTTGGACAAACCTGCACGCATTGTTTACAATCTATACAATCGCCAAGATCACTTTCAACACCTTTTTTCTGAACTCCTCTCGGTTCTCCTCTCATATAATCATAGGTTATTACAACGGAATCCTCATCCAGCATTACTCCCTGAAGTCTCCCGTAAGGGCAAACCATTAAACATGCCTGCTCTCTGAAAAAAGCAAAAATGAAATAAAATATTCCGGTAAAAACAAGTGTTGCAATTAAGCCTGTTATATGTTCCGACGGAGGATCAGAAATTATTTTGAATAACTCATCAACGCCTATAACATACGCAAGAAGGGTATTTGCGGTTATAAATGCGATAAGCAGAAAGATAGTATGCTTTAATGTTTTCTTGGTGATCTTCTTGCCGTTCCATTCCATTTTATCGAGTGCGCGTTGTTTGTTAGCGTCTCCCTCAATTAAATATTCAATTTTTCTGTAAACCATTTCCATAAATATCGTTTGGGGAC
>QILJ01000048.1 GCA_003233295.1 Ignavibacteria bacterium
TTCACAAACTTCCATTCTTCCAATTCATTAAGCGGTATTTTTTCATCAATACGATTTATGTCATAAGTCAAATCGTTAATTCGATGCATGCCAGGTCCGCTATTCATATCATGACTTAACTTAAAAGTTCTAGTCCTCACTGTAGAATTGATATCATAATAGTCTATTGCCAGTAGATTCTGAGGAACTGTTCCGCCGGAAGTTCCGTTTCCAACAATATTGAATTTAAGAAGATCCATCTGTATCCCTTGATTTCCAAAACCGCTGAAAGGCAGCGATACAAGATTTACCGATTCACCAATATTAAAACTTGAAAAATCATAGAGTATCTCTATTCTTTCACCAGGAGAAATGAAAGCTTCATTTACTTCAACAGCTTCATTCTTCAATCCGCCGTCTGTAGCAATTATCCAGAAATTAGAATTATCGGAAAGAGCTAACTGATAAACTCTAGCATTAGATCCATTCACTATTCTAAATCTGTAAAGTGTTTTTTGAACTTCAAAGTATGCATCAGGTGTACCGTTTATTAACGGCAGATCGCCAAGATAGCCCTGCATAACATCCTGATTATTCGTTGAATACACAAACTGCGGCTGATTTACTGATCGTCTGTCTTGGATAAGAAGCGGAATATCAAACTCGCCCGCTGGCAGTCCTAATTGTTTCTCCGCCTCATCTTCAATAATAAAAAATCCGGCGTGCCCCATATAAACTTGTTCAGCAGTATAATGATGAGCGTGTGAATGATAAAAGTATGTTCCGGCTCTCTGAAAAACCGGGAATGAATATCTGTAACTTGTACCTGGAAGAACCGGATCTTTCGGCTGACCATCCATTAATTCCGGAACTAACAAACCATGCCAGTGAATGGTCGATTCTATATTGTGCTGATTTTCAAAAAGTAGCGAAAATTCTTCTCCTTTCTGTACTCTAATTGTTGGTCCGGGATAGCTATTATTCATCCCTACTACTTGAGTTGTTGTCCCAGGCCATACTTCAACATTAGATGATTTAAATATCAAAGATTCTCCTGTTTGTAACTCAGGAGGAAAGCGTAATGGGTTAGTACCAACAACACTTTTATTATCCTTAACAGACGGATAAATTTTCGGTGCGGCAATAAACGCACCTGTCAATGCCGTTTTTATTAAAAACTCTCTTCGTTTCATTTTGATATCCTTTCAAAGATATAGATGTTATGGAGCCTTTAAATGACTAGTATTGTTTTTATTCCCGAGATTTTTAGTCCGGGATCTATTGCAGAATCAAGTCATTCCTGCCTGCCCTAGGCAAGAATGACTGATGTGCATAAGTTATTCAAGGGCGTTGTTATATAATTTACTTCAAAATTTATTTATCAACCTTCAGCATCTTTGCATTGATAGCCACAATAACTGTACTTAACGACATTAAAGCCGCACCAGCGGCAGGGCTGAGCAATATTCCCCAGCTATAGAGTACCCCCGCAGCAAGTGGAATAGCAAAGAAGTTATATCCGGTTGCCCATATTAGATTTTGTACCATCTTCTTGTAAGTTGCCTTAGCAAGCTTTATGATTGAAAGAACATCCAATGGGTTACTTTTTACAAGAACAATATCAGCGGTTTCCACTGCCACATCAGTACCAGCGCCGATAGCGATACCCACATCTGCTTGAGCTAACGCCGGTGCATCGTTTACACCGTCACCGGTCATCGCAACAACAAACCCTTCACTTTGAATCTCCTTTACTGTCTTAGCTTTTCCATCAGGTAATACTTCTATATCTATCAAGACCTAGTTCATCTGCTACATACTTAGCTACCTTTTCGTTATCCCCTGTAAGCATAATGGTTTTAATACCGAGCTTCTTAAACTCTGCAATTGCTTGTTTCGATTCCTCTCTGATAATATCCGCTAATGCAATAGCGCCGATTAGTTTCTCATCAACGAGTACAAATACTACAGTCTTGCCTTGTCCCGATAATTTTTCTATTCTTTCATCATTTAATGTAATATTATTTTCACGCAGATAACCTGGGCTAAAGACGCCGACATTCTTTCCTTCTACAATTGCTTTAGCGCCTTTACCGGGAATAGCTTTGAACTCAAAAGCTTCAGAAATATTTTCTGTGCTTTTGTAAATACCCTGAGCAATGGGATGTTCGCTGTTTCTTTCTACGGATGCTGCAAAATGTAATACATCATCTTGAGTATAATTATTGTCGAATGAAATAATATCCGTAACGCCGAACTCCCCTTTTGTTAGTGTTCCTGTTTTATCAAAAATAATTGCATCCAATTTTCTAGCTTGCTCAAATGCCGCACGGTTTCTGATCAGCAAGCCCTTAGATGCTGAGATAGCTGTGGATACTGCAACAACAAGGGGAACTGCAAGTCCTAACGCATGAGGACACGTAATCACCATTACAGTTACTGTTCGCTCAAGAGCAAAAGCCATATCTTTATTCATTACTGCAAGCCATATAAACATTGTCACCGCGCCGCCAGTAATTGCAATAATTGTAAGCCAAAAAGCTGCACGGTTTGCAAGGTCTTGAGTTTTCGACTTACTTTCTTGTGCTTCCTTCACTAAGTCAATTACTTGGGAAAGGAACGAGTCTTTTCCAGTTCTTTCAACTTGGACAACTAACGAACCTTCGCCGTTAATACCGCCTCCAATAACTTTATCGCCTGTTTTCTTATTAACCGGCTTTGATTCACCGGTTAGCATTGATTCATTAACTGAACTTTCTCCTTTAATCGCTACGCCATCAGCCGGAATTTTCTCGCCGGGTTTGACCAAAACTTTATCGCCGGATTTTAATTCTGAAAGAGGAACCTCAACAATATTATCATCTTCTTTTATCAAATGTGCATCGGACGGCATCAGTTTTGCAAGTTCTTCTAAAGCTTTCGATGCCCCCATAATAGATTTCATTTCAATCCAATGACCAACAAGCATAATATCAATCAACGTTGCCAGTTCCCAGAAGAATACTTTGCCTTCAAGTCCGAATACAACTGCCGAACTGTAAAAATATGCTACGCTGATAGCTACTGATATTAAGGTCATCATTCCAGGAAGTTTCTTCTTTATTTCATCAATCATTCCTTTTAGGAACGGATAACCGCCATAAAAGAAAACGAATGAGGATAAAAGAAATGATAAATATTTATCTCCACTAAACTGAAGTGCCGTGCCTAATCCCAAAAACTCCTGGATAAGAGTGGTGATAACAGTAGAATTGGAATTGAAACCGCAAGTGAAATCCAGAATCGTTTCCTAAAATCTGCAATCATATGTTCATGATGAGAAGCATGACCTTTATGCTCATCATGTGAACCACTACCGTGACTATGTGCATCATGATCCATATGTTCGTGAGAATGATTCATTTCATGGTTATTCATTTTTGCATGGTTATGTTCTTCGTGATTTTCCATTGAATAGT
>QILJ01000153.1 GCA_003233295.1 Ignavibacteria bacterium
GCCCAATATCAAGGGTTCTTTGCCCACTGGGTTGCTGTGCATCCCACAGATGAAAACAAAATCGTTCAAGCCGGAGTACAGATAACCAAATCGAGTGATGGCGGAATGACTTTAACAAAAGTTTTGGGACCGCATGTTGACCATCATAACTACGCTCACGATCCGAACTTTAATAGTGTACTGTATATTGCCTCTGACGGCGGTGTTTACCGATCTGCAAATTTTGGGGAAAGTTATGCAAACATAGGATACGGACTGCAGTCCTCACAATTTTATAACGGTTTTTCAAGTTCCTTTTCCGATTCTAACTTTGCATTGGGCGGACTGCAGGATAACAACACTGTGATTTATAGAGGGAATTGGGATAGAGTTATTGGAGGCGACGGCTCATGGTCGGCAATGAACTCGATGAATGATAATATTGTATATGGATCATGGCAATACGGAAACATTCTGCGATCGAATAACAAAGGGTATTCATTTTCGGACGTTACTAATGGCTTAAATGGAAATACAGCCTTTATTACACCGTATGTTATATCACAAACCAATCCGTCAATTCTTTATACGGGATGGAGACGAATTTTTAAAACTGAAAACAGCGGTGATAACTGGAGTGCCGTCAGCAGCATTCTTGACGGTAATGAAGTTTTGTCAATGTCAGTTTCGGCACAGACACCTGATGTCGTATTCGTCGGAACAGCTCCTGTTGCGGCTCGCAGCCATATATTTGCAACTTTCGATGGAGGTACAAATTGGGCTGATGTAACCAACGGTCTGCCTGACCGATATCCAATGGATATTGCGATTGATCCGAACGATCAGAATACGGTATATGTAGTTTTCGGTGGGTATGGCTCCGGTCATATATACAAATCGACCAACGGCGGAAATAGCTGGCAGAACATAACGGGAACCATGCCGGATGTTCCGACTTTATCTGCTGCCGTTGACCCGTTCAACTCGGATTATATTTATGTTGGAAGTGATCTCGGAGTATTCGTTTCAAGTGACGGAGGTAACAACTGGAACGATTTTAACGAAGGTCTGCCTGAAGCAGTAATGGCAATGGACCTGAATATTTCACATGCTAATAGAAGCCTTTGGGTCGCCACTCACGGAAATGGCGCATATCGAAGACCCTTATTATTTGTACCGGAATTTTATTTAACTGTAAACATGCTGGATTTTCCAATTTCAATTCTGAAAGGTGAGGAGCTTAGTTTTAAAGCTTCCATTAGAAATGCCGGCAACAATTCACAGACCGAAAACTATTCTATTGAAGCAAAATTAATTGATCCGGATGGGAATGAGGTTTACTCCGATACACAAACATTCTGCTGTTTAGGTCCCGAATGAATCAACTACAATAACATTTGCTGATTCTTACACTCCGCAAGTACCTGGACAGTTCAGCTTTGAATTGATCAAATATGGCAACACACAACTACCCGGCAATGACACACTACATCAAGTCATTAATGTTATTGAAGCATCTTCGATACTCCAAGCTAATGTCCAAAAGATCAAAAAATCATACTCCCCGATAATTGACGGAACTTCCTTTAACGGTGATGATGTGCAAAGAACTATATCCCTTCCTTTCAATTTTGGTTTTGACGATTACGAGTATGATCAAATTCAAATCAGCACAAACGGGTGGATAGAATTCGGAACCGGCTCGCTCGGCAGTGAAAGAGGCATTTCCAATTCATCTCAAATCGGCTCTATCGGCGCTAATGAAAACGGCAGAATGGCAAGTACCCAGCATCCGACAAAGGCTCTTGGACCTTGGTGGGAAGATCTTAATGCAGATGAGAATGGCAAAGTACGATACCTAACACAAGGCGATTCTCCTAATAGAATTTTCATATGTCAATGGGAGCACATGCGCGCTTATTGGAATCCAAATGCAACCACAACCCGAATTAATTTTCAAGTCAGATTATATGAAGGTAGTAATAAAATTGAATATTGTTACGGAGATGTTGAGACAGGAACTTTTGGCGGGCAGGATATTGGTGCTTCAATCGGGTTTAAAGATTATATTGGAGGAGATTATAGATTTTACGATATCATCACTAACAAACCGATTCCGGCAAGTGAGGTAAATACACATTTAAGCCCGCTAACCGATTGGCCCGGGAAGAACACCGCTTATGAGATATCAACAATTGCAACCGGTGTGGAAAAAGATAGATCAGAAAATTTGCCGGAAAAATTTGTGCTATATCAGAATTATCCTAATCCATTTAATCCAAGCACTGTAATAAAATATACAATTCCAAATGTAGCCTCGAGCTTCAGCTCGAGTAATGTACTATTAAAAGTTTACGACATCCTCGGTCGTGAAGTGGCAACTTTAGTAAACAAAAAACAAAAACCCGGCAATTATGAAATTGTATTTAATGCTAGTAATCTTCCAAGCGGAATATATTTTTACTCCATACATGCAGATGAATTTAGTTCTGTGAAGAAGATGATATTGCTGAAATAAGTTCTGGATACTAGAAGCTAGATACTTGCCGCTAGTATCCAGAATTTATTTAATCCCGTCTGTTAGAAACTGATTTATTGGTTTCCCAACAAAGTACAATTTCATTATTGTATCCATCAAAGTATTGGATACAAGTTTTTGGGGGCTAAGTTCTACAGAATAATAAAATTGCTTATTAGCAATAAGCGGTTCTGTTTCGGCTATCTCTTTAAATTCTTTTGGTATTCTCTTGTTTTGTTCTCCTAACAATTTACCGAATTTATTCTGAAAGTTTTTTCCTGAATATAGATTTTTAAACTCATCTAAATTAGTAGCAATATGCTCGCGTAAATTTTGGAGTTGATCTTTATCAAGGAAATGGGCGCCGCCGTAAAACCTGATCCCGTTAAAATCCATCTCAATATAGTAACCAGGAGTGGTAAAGTCCTTCCTTCCGCCCGGAGAAATTATAGCTGATGCAAATATTTTATATGGAAGCTTATCTTTACTGAATCTTACATCTTTGTATATACGGAAGATCG
>QILJ01000014.1 GCA_003233295.1 Ignavibacteria bacterium
ACTGAAATGCTGCTTATCCTTTGAAGTAGATTAGACAACATTATTGTTTCAAATAAATTGGAGTGGATATGAGAAAAGTTGTAATTGTTTCAGCTAAGAGAACTCCTATAGGCTCATTTATGGGCAAATTATCCTCACTAAAAGTAACCGACTTAGGTAAAATTGTAATTCAAGCGCTTCTGGATGAAAACAAAGATAATAATATTAAGATCAATGAAGTAATAATGGGAAATGTTCTGCCTGCGGGTGTTGGACAAGCCCCTGCAAGACAAGCTGCATTATATGCAGGGTATATGCAGGGCTCCCTGACGAAACCGAATGTTTAACAATCAATAAAATGTGCGGTAGCGGTCTGAAAGCAGTAATGCTTGCCGATCAAGCCATCAAATGCAGCGATGCCGACACAATCATTGCCGGCGGCATGGAAAGTATGTCTAATGCGCCTTATTTGCTTCCTGGAGCAAGGAATGGATATAGGTTGGGCAATGCTAAAGTAATTGACTCAATGGTTAACGACGGTTTATGGGATATTTACAATAATATCCATATGGGCAGTTGTGCAGAAAAATGTGCAAGAGATTTTGAATTCAGCAGGGAAGAGCTTGATAATTTTGCTATTGAATCTTACAACCGTACGATTAAAGCTCAAGAGAACCATATTTTTGATGATGAGATTGTACCGGTCAAAATTATTGAGAAGAGAAAAGAAATTACTGTAACAGAAGACGAAGAACCTGGTAATGTTAAGTTTGATAAGATTCCGAACTTAAGACCGGCATTTGAAAAAGACGGGGTTATAACTGCTGCAAATGCGTCTAAAATAAATGACGGCGCTGCGGCATTACTGGTTATGTCGGAAGAAAAAGCGCTCAAGTTAGGTTTAACCCCATTAGTTGAAATTGTTGCTTCCGCAGCATTAGCACCGATTGATTTTCCGTTAGCTCCTGCTAATGCAATTAAGAATGCTATTGCAAAAACTAATTTGGAACTCAAAGACATCGACTTATTCGAGATCAACGAAGCATTTGCTGTTGTATCACTTGCAGTAAACAGTCTGTTGAAACTTGATCCGGCAAAGGTAAATGTCAATGGCGGAGCAATTGCTCTTGGTCATCCAATCGGTGCAAGCGGATCAAGGATCCTTGCTACACTCATACACCAAATGAAGAGAGATAATTTAGAATATGGTTTAGCATCTCTTTGCATAGGCGGCGGTGAAGGGTCTGCTCTAATAGTTAAAAATTATAATTAGAAAATTGGTGTTATTATGAATATTAATAAAGTATCAATTATAGGCGCTGGTACTATGGGTAATGGAATTGCTCATGTATTTGCGTTGAATGGATTTTCAGTTGATCTGATTGATGTAAATGATGAAATTTTGACTAAAGCGAAAAATAAGATAAGCAATAATTTAGATAGACAAGTAAAAAAGGAAATCATAACTGATACTGATAAGGAAGATGCATTAAACCATCAGTCTAATAACTGGAATTGATAATATAGACAGTAAGTCCGATTTAGTTATCGAAGCTATAATTGAAAATAAATCAATCAAATTGGAGTTGTGGAAAAAAGTTCACAGTATAGTTGATCAGAATTCTATTTTTGCTTCAAACACATCGGCAATTTCAATTACTGAATTATCAGCAGATATTAGACCAGATAAATTCATCGGCATGCATTTTATGAATCCTGTGCCGGTGATGAAGTTAGTTGAGATAATCCGCGGATATTCAACATCTGACGAAACTTACAATACGATAAAAGAATTATCCGAAGCATTAAAGAAAACTCCAGTTGAAGTTCATGATTATCCGGGATTTATATCCAACAGAATTTTAATGCCGATGATCAATGAAGCCATCTATACTTTATATGAAAGCGTTGCAAGCGCAGAAGATATTGACACTGTAATGAAACTTGGTATGGCGCATCCCATGGGTCCGTTAACACTTGCTGATTTTATTGGTCTTGATGTTTGCCTGGATATTATGAATGTTCTTTACGATGGATTTAACGATTCAAAATACAGACCATGTCCGTTACTGAAAAAAATGGTTGCAGCTAAAAAGTTAGGAAGAAAGACTAAAGAAGGCTTTTACAAATATGACTAGAATATGTCGCATAATGTATATTATGTAAACTAATATTTATTATAATCATATTTGATAAAGTTGCTATAATACCCCTCTTCCAAACTTTATCAGTAAATATAAAATCATTACTGCTAAAATGACCCAGATCAAAGGTGACTTTGTTTTTCTACGTAAGTGGCTTTGCGATTGAAATCTTAATTTACGTTTTCTTCTTTCTTCTTCATCCTTTAACGGATCATAATGACGAGGTATATAATCAAAGACTTTATGTGATGGTTTTTTCATAAACATTTTTTTAATCCGGTATCATAAAACTTAATGATTTATGTAATATATTAACTTCAAGTCGTTTTGTTTTACTGGATACTATCTCGCCGTCAACATGAGAATAATAAGGAGTTTCCAATTCAATTTCAAGTATTTTAAATCTCATCTGCTCCAATTCTGGAATACCTTTAATTTTATTCTTTGTAGCTTTAGGTAATAACTTTAGAAGTTTTATTCTTGATTTCAAATCTACTATTGAAAGATCAAGATATCCATCATCAATCTCTGCTCCAGGCATAAGATAAAGACCGGCGCCGACACTTTCGCCATTACCTATCGAGCAGAATAATGCATTTCTTTTTAATTGCTTATTACCTATTTTGAGATCAAAATTAATAGAATTAAACGTGACAAATGTTCTAAGAATTGAAATTAGATATGATAAAGAACCGTTAAAAATTTTATTCGTTTGATTCAGATAAGCAACTCTTGCATCAAAGCCAATACCAAGACTATTAATAAATCTTTTTAAGATTATATTGCCGTTTTCTTCTGTAAGTTTGATTGTTCCGAAATCTGTTTTAAGTACTTTAGTATCCTCAGACAAAAAAGACATAAGGGATTTATCTACATCAACTTTATCTTGATATAAGGAAAGAGCAAAGTCATTCCCGGAACCAATTGGTAAAATTCCCAGTGAAGCATTAGAACCTATATCAAAACCGTTAATAAACTCGTTAAGTGTGCCATCGCCGC
>QILJ01000468.1 GCA_003233295.1 Ignavibacteria bacterium
TTCGAGGTTTAGAGTTGTAATATCATGATAGAAACCTCGAAGGTTTGTAAGGATTATTCAATAGGAAATATTTTATTCAATTCAACTTTCTCGCCAGCTTTACTAACACTGAACACCGGCCATGTATTCAAACGATTTGCAAGTTTGTGTCCTTCTTCTTTCGGTCCTTTAAATATATAAAATCTCATTTTCATACCGGGATTATTCTCGTTCAGCTCTTCTCTGAAAACTGCGCGTTTCTCTTTTTGTCTCCAAGTTACTGCTAAGTGCTCAACACTGCAGTCTTTAATTATTGTATAACCGTTACCGAGATATAGGAAACCGTTTGAGAGAGTCATTGCCGGATCGTGTTTAAGATCAGTAGGAATTTTAACAATGGTTTCTTCTCCAACTCCGGCTGAGTAATAAAGATCATCCTCAGCAGTATCGAACGCAATTTCCACAGAGCCGTCATCCGGTCTTTCACACGAAATATCAAATTGATATAAATTTTCATCGATCTTTTTAACACGCGAATCATAACTCGCCGCCCTCACATAAACCGCTATCGGTAAATATGAATCTGATGATTCATTAACATTACCTCTTTTACCAAAGTTGACACTACCCGATTTTGTATCGACAACAAGCTCCTCATTATTTTGCGGAATGATCTTCTTCAGCGCATCAAATATTTTTTTAAGCTGCATACGCGCGTTTGCAACTTCATTAGCTGTATACTGAACTTCCACAAGCCAAGGAGTCCAACCGCTGGAATCCGAAACTTCAGACAGCAGAAGATGTATCCAAGCCTGTTTTAACCACTCCAATAATTCTGTAACATCCATACCTTGTAATTTTGCATACTCGATCATTTTTTCTGCAACTAAAACTTCGCCGCGTAATTCATAACTGAGAGCTCGAGTGATACCGTCCGTCTCAACACCGCTTCGCTGGCGCCCCATCCACATGAATGGACCGCAGACAGACATGTTCCACGTTCCCTCCGGGATGAAAGGATAATCTTTAATTTTATAATCTTTATCATCCTTAATTATATTAACCAATTCCGACATCGTAACAAATTTGTATCCTTCCGATTCCAACTTTTTGAAATGGTCTATACTTTTCTTTTCCTGCTCCGGGACAAAGTAAAAATCACTGTTATAATCCAACGTGTTAAAGACTTCTCCGTCATCTAAAAATGAGAATGCCCACTCAAGATTTTTAAGATTCTTTTCACCTGCGCCGATCAGTCCGAGTATAGAATCATCGCCATATTTAACATTTACAAGAGGAAGAGTATAACCGCGGTAATATCCATGTGGATCTGAGCTTGTAACAACGACATCATACATCCCTTTCAATGCATAAGCAAGTCCGGGTGAGAATTGTATTTCCTGTCCGAAAAATACTCTTGAACGTTTCATCCCATATTTTTTAAGAATATCATCCGAAATTTGAATTGATCTTTGTAAATCCAAAGCGGGATAGGCGATAAAAAATTGATCGGAGTAATGAGCAATAACTAGCTCGATCTGTCCTCGATCTATAAGTTTTTTCAATAGCTTCAACACTTCCGGATATTCCTCTGCCATTGTTTCAATAGCATATCCTTGAAACTCAAAATCAACTTTGTACTGCGGATGCTTATCAAAATACTGTAAAGCCGGAAAGAGAGATTCCCTTATTATTCTTGCCTCAATTCTATAATCTCCAGCCTACATATTGAAAATTGTAGTGAAACATTCCAATCGCATATTTAGGTTTTGCCTGTATGCTAAATCCAAGTAATAGCAAAAAAATCAATATTTTTTTTACCGTCATTTTAACTTTTCCTTTTAATATTTTATACTGTAGTTCCCGTTTTTATAATCTGATGTTTTGATGATCAGTTTGTGTCTGCTGGAATCGTAATTCCAATTTATTTCTTTATCTAATAGTTTACCATCTAATTCTACTTCATGAGGTTCTCTCTCCAAATAAATATTCAGTATGTGAGGGATCTTTGTCTCGCTTAGTTGTATAGTAAGATTAACATCAGTATTCTCGTATGAGATCTCCGTCTTATCTTTGCTATCGGGATGATAAAATGTAAAGTTATTTTTATCAGAAGGATAGATAAGAATTGTTGTGAATCCTTCAGAATTCTTATCCCCGATTTTCGTGTAATCACGTTTGATATCCATCGGAATTATCGCGCCTTCCTTCACAAATACAGGGAATTCATCCATCGGGAATTCCATCTCGAAGGTCTGCGGTCCCTCTATTAATTTATTATCCTCAAAAAAGTATCGCCACTTCCCTTCCGGTAGAGTAATGGTATTCATCTTTGAATCTTGGTAAATAGGCGCCACCAAGAAATCATCCCCGAACATGTAATGATATTTTCCTTCGTCCAGAGATGTTTGAAGTCTGCGACCGTTATTGTGGGCTGTCACAACGTAATGATAGATATATGGAATCAGCTCTGTATGAAGCCATGAGAATTTTCGGATCACTTCAAGTTCCTCATTCGTCCGCTTCCAAAGTCTCCTGTCACCATGACCGCCGTTCAAAAACAAACCGCAGAAAGTAGAGAACTGTGCCCATCTAATATATAACCTTGGAGGAATTTTTCTGCCGGAGAACCCCGCGACATCCGAACCAACAATATTATAACCGAGTCTTGCACTTGCCATAATATGATCGAGCGCCATTTCAATCCCTTCGATACCTTCCATAACAAGATCTGTATTATCGCTATTCTCATCGCTGCTCTTCCCTGTTGATTTCCATGTATGCTCTTGGTCACCGACCCAGTTAACCGGTGAAGCATCAAACGGAGAGAATCCTTCAGGGTGCGCATACTCACGATCAATAGACCTGGAAAGTGTAACGAACTCCGGGTTCTGTGTTAACC
>QILJ01000355.1 GCA_003233295.1 Ignavibacteria bacterium
AAACAGAACTGCAATGGTTGTTGATGGTAATGGTGGCGGAATTGTTGAGCGTCCGGATATGCGTGATGTGAAAAATAATCCTACTACCCCAGGTGCACACCGTGGCGGATCTCACCGACATGAATATACTCGCAGCGGTAATCGTATCGGTTTTACTTACGATGATTTCCTTGTGCAGAAGTATGACAGAACAATTGCTTTTATGCAGCCGAGTGATAAAGCTCCGAAAGGATACACGCATTATTTCAGTTTGATAGTTCGTCCTGTTGAAAAGGGGAAATCAAAACCGGGTGAAATTGAACATGCAGCTGATGATTCATGGGTTGATTCTCTTGGTACGATGCGCGCTTTTGTTGGAAAGGTAAGAGCAGAAAACGGAGTTGATTATTATTCCGATCTGTTTGTTGCTGATATCCCTTTGGATATTGATATAACAACTGCTAAACCCGGTACAAAAACAGAATATCCGACTCCGGCAGAGGGAATTACTATCAGAAGATTGACACACGGAATGCAAGCTGGCGGAATAGTGCGCGGTTCATTTGACGGGAAAAGTATCGTCTTTACTGCAGAAGATGAAAACGGTATCAGTCAAGTTTTTGTGATCAAAGCTGACGGTTCACAAAAAGAGCCAAGAAAAATTTCTAATTTTACCAAGAGTGCTTCTGCTGTTCGCTGGCATCCTTCCGATAAATGGATATTCTGTACTGCCGGTGGGAACATTGCAGCAATAAATGTCGAAAATGGTAAAAGCGTTATGCTTACTAACGATAATAAAAATCGTGAACATCTTGTTGTATCACATGATGGAAAGATGCTTGCATATATTATCCCTACACCGACAAAGGATGAAACTGGCAAGGTTGTTAAAGATATAAGCGGTAATGACTTCAGACAGATATATGTAATGAATATAAATATGAATTAAATAGAAAGATAATGAAACATATAGCGAATAAAATATTATCTATTGCGATCATTATTTTGATAAGTAATATCAATGAGTTTATCGTCGCACAAAAGAGTAATGATCAAAGCAATGGGCGGTTCTTACGCGGAGTGGAATATTCCGAATACTCTTTAATAAGTACTAATGCAGACTTTTATGTGTCACCGGATGGTAATGATAATTGGTCTGGAACTTTAGCAGCTCCGAACAAGGATAAAACAGATGGACCATTTCCCACAATCAAACGTGCAAAAACAGCAGTCAGAAAACTCAAATCCAAAATTTATAAACCGAAGGAAAAAGCTATAGACAAAAGATATAAAGGCTCACCACATAAGTATGGCAAGGGGAAGGATATCCTTGTTCTAATACGTAACGGAAGTTATCGGCTGGATAATACTCTTGTTTTTACAAGTGTTGACGGTGGTGAACGTGTTGAAACCGATTTGCCGACCGGCGCTTTTGAATATCATAAACTGAAAGATCATTTTGTAACTTATGCTGCCTATCCCGGTGAACACCCCGTAATTATTGGTGGGAAGGAGATCACTAACTGGAAAGAAGAAGAAAAAGGTGTTTGGAGTTCACAAGTCGATTTGGAAAACATTGATGAACTTTTTATAAACAATGCGCAAGATATCCGAATAGCGGCTCCTTGTCTATGGCAGAACAACCGGTTGATGAAAGCTGGTTCAAGTATAAAGATGGTGATATTAAAAATTGGGACGGCATTGAAAAGGGCAGAATCAGAATGAAAGTTCGGTGGGGTTCCAGGAATGTTGGAATATCCAAAGTTGATGAGAAGAAGCATATTGTTTATCTCGATAAAGCAACCGAAGGAATGTTATATGTGCCTCCAACGTATTATATTGAAAATGTGGAAGCTCTTTTAGATGATACCGGCGAGTGGTTCTTTGATTCTGTTAAAAGTTTGCTAAAAGTTATTCCTCAGAAAGAAATTAAAGACATGAACAATGCCTCAGTTATTATTCCTAATATATCAGAACTTGTCAGAGTTGAAGGTACACCGGATAATCCTGTTAGAAATTTGAGATTCTACGGTTTGAAATTTGCAATCACTACTCCGGGTGGTAATGCTGCTATTAAATTATCTTATGCAAAAAATTGTGAAATACTAAAAAATATAATTACGAATGTCAGTCAAACTGCAATATCTATGGGGCTTGGATGTTATAACAACTTAATATCAAAAAATAAAATTACGAATGTTAAAAACGGAAGCGGTATATATAATGCAGGTTCTCCGCACCCGGCTAATTGGGCAGATATAAACTCGGACAATAAAATAATTTTCAATAAAGTAGAAAACATTAAACCGCAAACAGTTGGCATTGCAACTCGGAATACTATTAGGACTGTTGTTGCTCATAATTACGTTACAGATATAGGAGGTTACGGTATAACAGTTGGCTACTGGCCAAATGTTGAGGAGACAATTGACGGAAGTCATCTTGTTGAGTATAATCATGTTTCTTTTACGAATAAAAATCGTGATGACGAAGGCGGTATGGCTGTTTATGGATTAAGTTACGGTTCGATTGTAAGAAATAATCTGATCCACGATGTTACTCCTGCTGAGACGAATGAAAATGTCGGGCTGTTTTTTCAGAATATGTCAAAAGGCTGGACAGTAACGGACAATATTTATTATAACTTAAAACAAGGTGAGTTAAAATATTGCGCGGCTTATCCAAGCGATAATATTTATGAAGATAACTTTGTGATTGAAACTCCAAAAGTTGAACCGGAAGAGATCATTATAGGTAAACCAAGGTTTAAGTATTCAGATATTAATATCACCGCAGATAATGGATACGCAACTGGAAAGACAATTAATATTTCCGCAACTGTTAAAAACGTTGACGCTACTGGAATAAAGAAGGTCAGATTATATGTGGATGGCAAAGTTGCTAAAACTCAGATGTTCCCGGTAATAAAGGGGAACAAAAGAACAGTTGAATTTACTTATAAATTTATTGATCCTGGTGAACATAAAATTGCAGTGGAAGGCACGCAATATAGTAAGATAAATATTTCGGGCAAAACGTTATACTCTTTATATAACAATCTTACAGCTGCAAATACTGAATTGCCGGTAGGTGATACAATATTTGTAAGTACTGATGTTGAGAATGTAAGGAATGAAGACCGCACCGAAGAAGTGAAATGTATTGTAGATGATAAAATCTTTGCGACAAAAAAGATAAGTTGAATTCCCATTATCATTATCAGAAGGTAAGCACACGGTTAGGATTGGAAAACAAACTCCGATTGAAATATATTTCTATCCTTATAAAACTATTGATATTACAAAGGAAGAACTATCTCAATATTGTTCCGGTACAGCAAAACCCTGTGAATTCAATATCGAGAATAATCGTTACGAGATTATTGCAAGCGGTACGGATTTCTTACATGCAGAGGATTCTTACGGAACAGTTTATTTAAAGAATGCAATTAGCGGAGATTTTGTAGCTACCGTTAAAGTTGCTGAGTTCGGAGAAAGAGTTAGCGAATGGTTTCGTGC
>QILJ01000234.1 GCA_003233295.1 Ignavibacteria bacterium
ATTCAACCCATTTACCGCCAGAGCTGATGTTCCTAATAATTTTGTTCCCTTTTGGCAAAGCCGGATCATCATCAAGAATAGTTAAAAGCTCTGGATACCGTTTACTGTATGGAGGCTTGTTAGGATGAACAGCTTCAAGACGATCAAATAAAGTATTATTACTACCGTCAAAATAATATTTCGCCCAACCCATTCCTCTGGCATCCACATGTATAGCGGGTGAGCCATTGATAATGATATTGTTCTCTACAAGATTATCTCTTCCGCCTCCGATCATGATGGAACGACCGGCTTTATAAAATACATTTCCATAAACTGTTACTCCGCTAGCTCGAGATATATTGCCATCACTTCGTTCCAACCTGTCTGCCCCTCAACTCCATGAAGATCATGGAAATAATTGTAGCGTATGATACTGCCCCTTTGAGTCCAATCACGACCAATATAAAAAGCACCGGCATCCCCTGTTTCCATACATACATGATGAATTTCATTGTACTCCAGAATATGTTCATTCCCCCAGAAGAACACTGCAGTATGAGGAAGATCATGAATAAGATTATGCTTTACAATATTGCCTACACCATACATAAATATTCCTGCACGGTAAGTTCGTACCCAGCGTGAGCAATCATAGATATTATTATTAATAGCATAATTATTTCCCGGTACTAACGTGGCACGGTCACCCCCAGCAAGAATTATCCCGCCTTCACCTGTAGCATATATCTCACTATTCAACACTCCATTATTATGACCGGCATCTTTGTTGTAAAGTGTATTCTTGTAAATCTTTCCACCTGGGTTAGGCACAAGTCTGCCAATACTAACAGCAACCGTTCCCATATTACGTAATACACATCCATCAATAATATTGCTGCTGCCATCAATAATTTCAATACCTGCACCACATGTATATTCAAATGTAATATTGCTAAAAGTAATATTTTTTACATTGTTTAATTGAATGAGCGGTTCCTGTAAAATTGAAACAAATATCTTTGCCTTTTGCGGATCAGAAGGCTTTTGCGGATCAGAAGGCGGCCAGAAATAGAGAACTCCTTTTCCCCTATCCAGATACCACTCGCCTGGAGAGTCCAATTCTTCCAGTATATTCAGCACGTAAAATCTTTTCCCTTTTGTAAACGGATAACCGCTGTATGGTTCCTCTGCTATTATAGTTCTACTTATTGTATCTATCGAAGCAACTTTAACATATCTATCTGCCCAATCATATTTCCAATAACCGTGCAGCCAGAGATCAGGTGCGTTTAACCATCTTGCAGAACGATCACCTTTGTAAGTAAACCCTTTGCCATCTAAGGAATCTGGGACATCTTCAATAGTTGTCCAATCTTTATTCGGCCAGCGGGCAAGCGTCATGGGTTTTTCATTAAAGTATAATTCAAGACCTGACGGTTGAATATCTCTGCCGAAACCTCTAGCAGATAAATTTCCAAATTCTGTTATTCCCTGTTTTTTTAGATCAACCATCAGAATATTTTCCCGAATACTAGGATCTATTTTATTGTAGACTTCAGATTTGGAATCAATTGCAGTAAAGCCATGAATTTCCTTTCCACCAATGATGTGCGCTGTCTCTCCAGGAAAAGATGAGATCATTATTGAAGGATTCTGCACAATATCTTCTTTACTCAAAACAAATGTTTTATTTAACGGATAGTACCCCTCACGAAGATAAATTGTGATTGGATTTCTCTTGTTATTTTTAATGGCTAGTTTTACCCGCTCCAGAGTAGTAAATGGATGCTCTTTAGTGCCGTCATTTTTTTTGTCATTCCCGTTGGGAGATATATAAAATGTTTTTTCACTGGAGCTATTAACATTACTAGGAACCTCAGTACTATAAACATTGGATGAGAACAAAAAACAAAATATGAAAAACAAACTTATATTTTTAATCACTATTTTCTCCTTATAATTTATACACAAATCTTATGAATACGATCATAAACCATTTCCTGCTCTTCCGGCGTTTGACAATAAGTAACAACTATCAGTTTCATTTCGGGTTTCCAAAGACTTTTAACTTTATCTAAAACCGTATTAGCATCTTCAACTATTCTGGCATTTAAGATTATATTGGTATTCGCAAAAGAGTGAAATGTCTCCGTTGGATCTGGGTCTGTTTCTTCTGAAAATGCACCATCAACCGTTTTAAGATCTTTAATTTTTTCAATACAACTATTGCTTTCATTCTACATCACGAACATGTTTAATATCAATTCGTTATTCAAGAATATCAAGATAATTTTTAATTTTATTCTCAGCAAGGTTATCAACTTTTTTTTCAATCTGAAAGATGAATATCTCCTTTTTTACTATATTGTTTTCTTAGTGTTCCTACAGTTTCAAAAATTGTTGTGATCTTTTCATCTGAAATTTTATCATCCATGTTTATACAGCAAACACCAGTTAAATATGGATTTCCCGAGTCAGTGACTAGACGAGTGATTATTTTTCTAATCTCTTCTGTTGATTGGTTTACTAATTCCACCGGGCTAAGCCGTATATTTAAAAATATATTCGGTAAATGTTCTCTTAAAACTTTTACATCCCCGCCCCAGCCTACATCCAGAAAATCGAGGTGAGGGATTTTTGCAAAGCTTTCAGCATGGCGATGCGGATCATCACCGCAATAGTGAACACCAAACGGACGATTAGACTTGCTCCATTCAATATCAAATGGAAGCAAAAATCTTTCATAATCTTCAGTAGATATCATTGTATGCGAACATTCGGAATGTAGGAACAATGGTTGTCTTAGATTTCTTACATTACGATTTACAGAAATAGAAGTGCTTCCAGATTCTGCAGATAGACTTAGAGTAAACTTTTCAATAACCTTTGCAATCTTGTGAAAATATTCTTTTGTTTCTTCGGGCTGTATTAACATATCCATAAAAATAGACTCCGCTCGAATATCCAATGCAATATTGAGAATCCCGCTCCAGTTAGCATCGCCAGATAAATAACCATATTTACTCTTTAGATTTTCAAGCATACTTTCAAATTTTTTGAAAGGGATTGATTTGAAAGCATCATCTGGATCTAAATCAAAATCATCTCTGTTTGCTGATATTACCTGCGGAGGATGATCTTCTGTATATTCAACATCGCAGCCGAGCATTTCCGACAAAAGAAATCCGGAAGCCAAATGTACAGCGCCCGCTTCGGGACGTTGCTCATCTTTAAATGAACCATATCCATATTTCCCCCATCTATCATATAAAACTTTTTCCATCTTCTGTTCATCTTCAACTCTACGAGCTGGATGAAAGAAAAAATCTCTATCGAAAGAAATTCCCTCATGCTTGTTCCACCATTCCGGTGCGAGAACTATATCAACCGGCAGTAGTTTATCACCTAATAGTTTCTGAATCATCTTTTCCTTTTCTATTTAAATAAAACAGAACACGGATAACACTGATTTAACAGATATTCACTGATCATTATTTGAAAATATTTTTATCTGTGTGAATCTGTTTTTTCCGTTTAATCTTTGTCCTATTGTTTTTGTCAATAACTTAAAACTTAATTTTAGTATTTCCACCTCTAGTCAAATCTATATCCATATTGCGTTTATTGGTCTTCCAGGCGCCGGCTGTAAAATCGGGTACTTTAATAGAATTGGAATTATTTACAGAATCGAACTCCACGCAGCAGCATCATATACATCCTGATCAAGCGGCAGCCCATTGTGCAGACAGTCGATTAAATGCCAATCCTCTTTCAAGTCGGAGCCTCCGTGTCCACTTGATAATTTATTGAATTTATGAAATATCTCCGGTGTATATTTCTTTTTGATCTTTTCGAATTCCTCAGGTGAAGCCCATTTATGGTTGCCCGTTGAGATTCTCGGCGGCTGCGGGTCATAGAGCGCCGCGCCTTTTGTTCCATAAATACCATGGATCATATTGTGCGGCGAAGGTGTCGTTGCATCATGCTGCAGCATAATAGTACTGCCTTTAGTGGTTTTGATAAGCGTGGTATTCATATTCCCGCGGTAATCCAAATCTTTAAAATCATCAAAAAACGGATCTTCTCTAGCTAGTTCTCTCGCTTTATTCTGCATCATAAAATCACGACTTTCCACTGAAACCAGAAAATCAAACTTATCGCCGCGGTTTATATCCATCATCTGGGCAATCGGTCCCAATCCGTGTGTTGGATAAATATTTCCTTTGCGGGAACCATACTGCCGCAACCACCACATGTTCCAATACATATTTTTGTTAAAGTTATTTTTCATTTTACTGGTATTATAAGCGCCTGCGCCGTGAACAATCTCTCCGAAGAAACCCTGCTTTGCCATGTTCAGCATAAGCAATTGAAATGGCATATAAGAATAGTTCTCAAGCATCATACAGTGTTTCCTTGTTCGTTCTGCAGTTTCAACTAGTTTCCATGCTTCCTCAATTGTAGCCGCAGCAGGAACTTCCGATGCTACATGTTTGCCTTGTTCCATTGCATAAACCGCCATCTCGGTATGCATATACCAGGGAGTTGTAACAATAACCAAGTCAATATCACTGCGCTGACAGAGCTTTTTCCATTCATCTTTTGAGCCTGAATATAACTCTGGATTATGATCCGTGTTTTCCAGTAACTTTTTTGCAGACTCAGCCTTCTCCGGTCGAAGATCACATAGAGCTTTTATTTCAACACCGTCTATACGGTTCATTGTCTTTACATGTGAAGGACCTCGTTGTCCCAAGCCGATGATCCCAATCCGAACGGTACTTATTTTAGGCGCGGCAAATCCCGACATGTTGAATTGCTGTGTATGTTCCTTTTCAAAATCAACAATATCTTGTGCAAGATTTGAATCATCGTAATTCAATCCCGAGGCATAATTTTTCATTAAACCTCCGGCAGTTAAGCTTAGTCCGGCAATACCGGTCAGCTTTATAAAATCTCTACGATTTTTTTTCATCATTTTTCTCCATTATTTCTTATGATAAATGGTTCTGCTTTAGATGTTATACTAATTTTATAATTTATTCAAGCTTCCTAAGCGAATAAGAAATATGATTTTAATTATAATACTATTTTTCTATTTCACCTAAAATATTTTGCAAAATGTATTCTGATATTTTATGTTCTTTGTGTGTATCATCTAGCCATAGATCCCAATCGCCTTTGTTAAGTTTTTTAACTCGATCAGAAACTTCTGAATAGTAAGTTTTCCACTTTGTACCGGCAAAGCAGCATGCATCA
>QILJ01000512.1 GCA_003233295.1 Ignavibacteria bacterium
TTTTGTTCATTGCAACGGATAGACCGTTCAATAAAGAAGATCAATTTGCGATTGAAACTGAAGGAGCAAAAATTGACATTGGGAAAGCGGCATCGAAGATGGATAACATTTATGTAGTACCGAATCATTATGTTGGATACAACGAACTTGAACCGACAAATAAACTGCCGGGTCAATCGAGAGGGGAGAGAAGAATCTATTTTGAGAATCTTCCTTCAATTTGTACGATACGAATTTATTCATTGGCAGGTGATCCGGTTACAACTTTGTACCACGATGTACCGCAGGAAAATGCACGTGAATACTGGAACTTACTGAATGAAGATGGTTTTAGTGTTTCCTACGGTGTTTACATCGCACATATTGAAGCTCCGGGTATCGGTGAAAAGATAATTAAATTCGCACTAATTAAGTAGATATATAAATTGAAAATTTTGATGATTCATATTCCTTACAGGAGTAAAAAATGAGATCACTTTTAAAGTTAATATCTTTAACAATAATTGTAATGTCATATAATATTTTCGGACAGGATATTTCAAAGTCCGGTACTACAGCAGCGCAATTCCTGAAGATCAATGTCGGTCCGAGGGCAATGGGAATGGGGTCGGCATTCGTTGCAACAGCCGATGATATTTCCGCCATATATTGGAATCCTTCCGGTCTCGCTGGTGATCATACAAACAATGCCTATTTTAACCATACAAGCTGGATAGCTGATGTTGATGTTGAGTTTGCCGCATTGTCAAGTTATATAGATGGTTTCGGAACAATCGGGGCATATGTCTCTGTTGCAAAAGAGATTGAAAACGAAGTTGTCAGAACTGTTGATCAGCCGGAAGGAACCGGCGAGTTATTTGATGCTGGCGGTATATCAATTGGTATTACATACGCCCGTCAATTGACCGATCATTTTTCAATGGGATTTAATTTTAAGTATATTCAGGAAAGAGTATGGCACATGAATGCGCAGGGTTTCGCTCTTGATATAGGTGCGCTATACAAAATTGATATACTAAACGAGTTCAGAATTGGAGCGAATATTTCAAACTTCGGTACAAAGATGAAATTGAGCGGAAGAGATATTCTGGAAGTAAAATCTGTCGGAGCCGGAAATCAAGGTAATTTGATCAACACAGAAATTGTGCTGGACGAATTCAGTCTGCCATTAATATTCAGAGTCGGTGTGGCTGCAGATCTTTTGAAAACAGAATCTCTAAGATTCACATTAGGGTTGGATGCTGTTCATCCTAATGACCATACGGAGTATGTTAACATTGGAGGTGAGTTTGGGTGGAATGAAATACTGTTCGTGCGAGCCGGTTATAAATCACTCTTTGAAAAGGACACCGAACAAGGATTAACTTTGGGTTTAGGATTTAACTATAGATTAAGCAATGTAATAAAATTTCTTTTTGATTATGCATACCAGGATTTCGGTCGGTTAGAAAGTGTTCATTATATTTCAGTAGGAATTAAGTTTTAAGATGAATCAATTGGATATCCTTTGCAAAAAAGGACTGCATATTATTTCGATATGTTGTATATGTTTTAATTAAAAATGGGATTTAATATCTCTGTGTTCCTTTGTGTTTTCTTTGTGTAACATAGTGGTATAGCTTTATTACACAGAGCTTCACAAAGTTGGGTTACTTCTAAACTTTCAAGTTTCAATACTCAAAAATGGTATTAAAAGAACTATAAATTGACTCTAGAACATCAAAATAATTTAAGACTGTGAAAAAGCTGAAGGATCAGAAAAGTAATAATATTAGTATATTACAATCTTTCAATTTTATCATAATAATGTGATATGCAAAAACATCTAATTCTATTTTTAAGTCTGCACAACCACTACCAATAATCAAATTCCCGAAGAAAATAGTATTGAAGAACTTAAAAGCGCATTTGAAAATTATGAAATGCCTTTTTACATTCCGCCCTCAACAAAGGTTGACAGCATTGAAGTTAACGATTCTACAATGTCGATAACCATATTTACCAATAAGAGATTTTCTTACAGACCATTCAGAGAAAACGATATCAAAGACGTCTATAATGACGTTAGAACATTTCTAGGACCAAAGTATTATAACTATGATGTTCAGATCTTTACAATGAGTTATCCGTTGGAAGAAATGATCCCCAACTATTATCGTTCGTCTGTAAACGAATATGACTTTTCCAGGATCCCAGACAGTAAAGTTGTAAGACCCAAAGCCTTAGTTACAAATGTGAATAGTGGGTTTATACCTTTGCAAGGGTTGTATGGCAAAAACATTGCTCTGTGGCATAGTCATGGCTGGTATTACAATTTGGAAAAGGACAGATGGATGTGGCAGCGTGCCAGATTGTTCGAGACAGTTGAAGACCTTGGACCGCTTGCATATACTGTTCCTTATCTTATTCCAATGCTGGAAAATGCTGGTGCAAATGTATTTGTCCCGCGGGAAAGGGATATCCAGACAAACGAAGTCGTAATTGATAATGACGGCAGTACTTCCGGCGATTACACTGAGTTCGGCAGTTGGTATAACGGCAGCAGTGAAGGATTTGCTTATGGGACACCACCTTATGCGGATAACCTTAATCCATTTACTCAAGGTACTTATAGATATGCTATAACTTCGAAAACAAATCTTGCAAGTATCGATTATGTACCGGAGTTTCCTGAAAGCGGTGAATATGCAGTATATATCAGTTATCATCATTCCGACGAAAATGTTGAGGATGCACATTATTATGTTTATCACACAGGGGGCGTTACCGAGTTTACTGTTAATCAGAAGATAGGCGGAGAAACATGGATCTATCTTGGGACATTCCAATTTGAAAAAGGAAAGAATCCATCTATTGGCAAAGTAAAACTGACAAATGAAAACGAAGAAGTTGGGAAAATCGTAACTGCCGATGCAATCAGATTTGGCGGGGGAATGGGAATAGTTGAGCGGAACGGTACAACGAGCGGTCGTCCAAAATATGTTGAAGGCGCCAGATATTACTTGCAGTATGCCGGTATGCCGGATACGCTTGTTTACAGCTTGAATGATAACGAAAGCGATTACAAAGATGATTACCAGTGCAGAGGGGAATGGGTTGACTATTTGGTTGGAGATCCATTCGGACCAAATTTGGACAGAACTGTAAAAGGTCTTGGGATCCCGATTGATGTTTCTTTAGCATTCCATACTGATGCCGGAATTTCAACTAATGATACGGTGATAGGTACACTTGGAATTTACAGTCTTAAAGACTTCTATGGAGATGAAGTATTCCCCAATCAGATGTCGAGATTAGCCAATAGGGACCTAACAGATATAATGCAGACACAAATTGTTGATGACATCAGAGGTAAGTACGATCCAAGCTGGCGACGCAGATATTTAATGGAAGCCA
>QILJ01000520.1 GCA_003233295.1 Ignavibacteria bacterium
CGTTAGCCTAAAAAATGAAATCAAATGTCTAGGAAGAAAAAGAGTAATAAAAAACGCAGAGTGCTTGGCGATCATAAAAAGAAAGGTAGTAAGTTTATACCTCCTTTGATGCAGCTTGATAATATACAGGAGGTATCATATTTAAATGATGCTTTACCAAACTTAATTTGGATGGGACTTGTCTTTGATAAATTCGGTTACAAGTCTGGGGTTAATCTAATAAATCAATTCGTAACTATATCTTATGAACAATGTGAAGGTGAATTAGGAAATTTTAGTTATCTTTGTTATTTTTCAAAACTAGATATCTCACTTAAATCAAAAATATATAAGGAATTAAGATCAAAATCTATATTACATCCTTTGCAAGATGCTATAGCACCACTATCATGCTTATTTGATAATTTCCCTGCGCTTTTCTTAAAGCCAGATTTTAAAGTTGATAAGTCAACATTATTACCAAGATTGAAAAATGTAATGAAAAACTGCATAGATAGATATTCAAAAATGTCTACGGCAATTCAAGTCACAACGTTTTATAATTTAGGTACTAACGGTAAATTACATATTGCCAGTCATATAGATGTACCTGACCCCAATAGTATATTCACTGAACCTGATAGTGAGGCGGCAAAACGCGCAGCCTCATTTGCTAGAAATTATATCAATACAGAGCTTGGTTTTAGGAGAGAGGATATTACAAGTGGATGGGTGAGAGAATTTTGGCTACAAATTTATAAACTTGAAAAATGTGAATTATTGGAGCCAAAATGAAAGATGAAAATGAGAAAATATTTCATCAGCTTATCGATGATTTGGTTGCTAAATCTATAGAAGATTTTGATACCAGATGGGAACAGCTAGAAATTGATTTATATAGAATTGAGACTTTCGAAGTAATTGGCGGATTACTATCAAGGCAGGCTACACTCCTGATTGAAATGGCTGAGGCTCCATCAATATGGAACGGCAATATTGCGCCACTGATCTTAAGGTCTATGACCGATTTGCACATTACACTTGCATGGATACTTAATTCACCAGATGATAGAGCAAAGAAATATATTCTTTATGGCTTAGGGCAAGAAAAGTTGCTTATTGAACACTATAAAGTAGAGATTGATGAGAGTGATGATCCAGATTTAAAGAAAATGATTGAATTGAAAGAAGATTGGCTAGGAACTCAACGTAGAGAATTCATGACAGAAGTTAATGTTGGTAATTGGGCGCAATTAGATACAAGAAAAATGGCTCAAGAGTCAGACTGTGAAAGCTTATATAAATTTGCATACACTCCATTTAGCATGGTGGCTCATAATATGTGGAACCATATTTCATGGTACAACATGACACCTTGCCAAAATCCTTTACATAAATATCATAATAAACCAGCTATTCTAGATATACCGATAGATTTAGACTATCTTTATCGAGCCACAAAATATTATGATAAAACGTTACGATATTTTGACGAAAAAATGGGAATTAAAAGAAAAACACAATACCCTGTGGATTGGTGGAATGAACAATTTGATAAAATGCCAAATCCAGAAGAAAAGGCTAACAAATAGCTGCACACGGACAATTTAAAGCGGCACTTATTTTGCTAAAAAAACAGCAAAAACATGCCCCTTTAAATTGCCGGTGAGCAAAGCGTTATGCGTTATGCACAAAAAAAAATATCGGGAAATCTATGGACTTAGCACAAGGTCAACGAATACTAAAAATTAGAGAGAGAATAGTTTCTAATTTCACGCACGAACATTGGCAAGAAATAGGATTGCTAACAGGGTTTGCTGATCTAATAACTAAACATCAAAGATTACTTCGAAGTCTTAGTTGGGGTGATGAGGATTATTCTGGTAATGTTCTGAATGTTCTCACTGGAATTGCTTCGCAAAACGAAAAAACGCTTGATGTCTTTGAAAACTATCTAAATGAAAAGTTTGATGATGAAACACACTATATTTCGGCAAAGCCATCAGAAATAAAAATAACTTTTTCTCCTAGCGTGTTTGAAGTTCCAAACACGCCTTTAGAGCCAGATTTAGTAGCTGTAATGATGCCTTTTGATGCTGCTCTTACATCTGTATATCAAACAATCCAAAATGCATGTACACATACAGGCTATAGGGCATTGAGGGCAGATAATATATGGGAGAACAGCACAATAATACAGGATATATTTAGTCTAATATTCAGATCGTCCATTGTTATTGTCGATTTCACTGGGAAAAACCCTAATGTTATGTATGAAACGGGTATAGCGCATACATTAGGTAAATTAGTTATACCAATTTCTCAGTCCATTGATGATGTACCATTTGATATGCGCCATCACAGAGCACTTACTTACTATCCAAATACTGAAGGGTTGCAAAATTTGGCTAATTCTTTGGCTGGTAAATTGGGGCAAGTTAGTGCATAACAAATAGCTGCACCGGACAATTCAAAGCGGCACTTTTTTTGCTAAAAACAAACAGCAAAAACGCGCCACTTTAAATTGCCGGTGAGCAAGGCGTTAGCATCAGAATATAGAATGGACAACGTAATGGGTTATATAAAATGTTCATCATTGTTAGGGTTAGGAATGGGCATGCAATAACTTCC
>QILJ01000075.1 GCA_003233295.1 Ignavibacteria bacterium
TGCTGAGTTGAGTATTCCTTTTCCGTTAAGCGATAAAGCCTTTGGAAACATGCAATTCAGTGATTCAAGATGTTATCTTACCGATTCAACGGTTGAAAAAATTGATAGTGAAGTAGAATCTCTGAGGGCAAGGAGTCTTGCTGCGAGGCAAAATAATATCATTACGGAGTTCCTTGTCTCCGCTAAACGGGTTAACAAAAATATTGATTTACATCCGGAAAAGTTCATTACAACTTTAAATACTAAAGGCAATGAACTTATAATTATCCCAACCGTAGGGGTCCCACAGGCTTTCACTTACAATCAATCCGAAGAGTTAGTAAATCGAATAAAGTCGAAAAATGTTTCGGAAGCATTTCTGCTTTTTGATCACAGAAATATTAGAGATAAGTGGCTAAAGCATTTAGCCTGGTTAGACAGTTATCTCCCGATAAAAACAATTAAAATAGTTGATGCAGAAAAATGGCTAATGAACATTTAAATAAGATTTTTCTTTCCGCAAGCATACCATATCCGGAAAGGGATAAAAGGTTTTACGATACGGCGGATATTATTGCAATCAGGGATTCCGTACGCGCACTTGCTACAGTTGTCATTCCTAATTCTCATTTGATATGGGGCGGTCATCCTGCTATTACACCACTTATTCGTTTCGTAATGAATAAAATGAAATCCGATTTAAACAGACATGTTACTATTTATCAATCCGATTTTTTCAGAAAATACTTCCCAAAAGATAATTTTCACTTCGAACATATTATAATAACGAAGAAACTTGAGGATAGGGCCGGCAGCCTTGAATCTATGAGAAGTGAAATGCTTTTGAAAAATAATTATTCGGCTGGAATATTTATTGGAGGAATGGAAGGCGTAATTGATGAATATTTTCTATTTAAAAAAGCGCATCCGGAAGCATTGATTTTGCCAATTGCAAGCACAGGGGCTGCTGCAAAAATAATATACGAGGAATACGAAAAGTCATCAAATCAACGTTTGTTAAATGATTATGCCTACATGGGGTTATTCAGAGATTATTCAGAGACTTACTCTCTGATTATTTATTCTGAGGCTGCTTGAATTTACATTTCAAAATTCAGGTATAGCAGAACCATGCCGAACGCATGGCAGGAATATGCCGCCCTCATTTTCGCATTTTACAACAGAAGCGGTATAATTAAGAAACTAATAGTAAACAGTATTAAGATGAATTATAAAAATTTCAAATTAAAAACACCAGATGGAACAGAGATAGTATGTTACAAATGGGAGCACGATAAACCAGCGTTTGCTTTTCAAATCATACATGGGATGATGGACCATTCCGGAAGATATGAAAGACTGGCTCAGTTTTTAAACAAAAACGGTGCTGTAATCTATTCAGAAGATCATATCGGGCATGGTAAAACAGCTAAATCAATTTCAGACATTGGACATATGGCAGATAAGGATGGATTAATAAAGGCAACGGAGCATGTTGTTTATTTTAATCAGTACATCAAATCAAAACACCCAAATTTACCGGTAGTCGTTTTGGGATTAAGTATGGGGTCAACAATGGCGAGACTGGCATTGATTAATGATAAAAAATTTGGTGATTTGGTTATTCTTGCGGCAGCTTCGGGAAAGCCGGGAATAAAAGAAACTTTTGGATTAGGTGTTGTAAGAATATTGAAATTATTTGGAAGCAAAAAAAGAAATGCTTCTTTTAATAAATCTGTCATTGATAATATGAACAAAAGCTTCGCCCCCGGAAAAACAGCATTTGATGCCTTTTCGAGAGACGAAGAAAGGGTTAATAATTATCTGTCTGATCCATTCGGTATAAAGATAGTACCCACCATGCAATACTTTTACGACTTATTGAGTGCAGTCCGTTATGTAAATAAAAAGAAAAACATATTAAATTCAGATTTGTCGATACCGTTGTTGTTGATTTCCGGCAGCATGGATCCGGTCGGGGAATTTGGGAAAGGCATTTCCAAACTATACCACGATTTAAAACTATATGGAGCAAAGGATATAGAATTAAAGTTGTATGAAGGAGCAAGACATGGGATTTTAGATGAAATCAACTATCAGGAAGTCCATAACGACATATTAACCTGGATTATTCAAAGAATAAATTAGAAACGGTGCTACTGCAAATTTAGTGGAAAACCGTTGTGCACAAACAATATTTTAACGACTTAGAAAAATGAGAAGATGAAGGCGACAAGTTTAGATGCATTAATAGACAGACACATAGGGAAAGTCGGGACTAAAAGACGAGATGAGTTTGAAAATGAATTACGGCTTGATATAATAGGAGAGACGATTAAGCGTGCCGGAAAAGAGCTTCGTATGCCGAACGCGTGGGCAGGATTATACCGCTCTCATTTTTGCATTTTACAAAAGATGCGGTATACAATAGAAGCGGTATAAAAAGCCACCAGTCTGTAGAAAGACCTGTCGAACAAGACTCAAAGGAGGGTACGATATCCCATACGAGAAGCGGGTACATCAAATATAATGAGTCAGCCCAAAGGTTCCAAACTGATGGCAAAACCTGTCAAAATACATCTTACTTCTGTCTCCCGGCACGTCAGTTACTCTGATT
>QILJ01000291.1 GCA_003233295.1 Ignavibacteria bacterium
AAAATCATGAAGAACAGAATTCAAATATTAAACGATCATTTACATCATCATTCTCTAAAACTAGGGAGCTGGTGAGGTGTAATTGATTGTATACAATTTTTTATAACCCCGGCTCTTGGTCGGGGTTTTTTTATTTTAAAAGGAGAATCAAATGGAGAAAAGAAGTTTACGATTAGCAATACAAAAAAGCGGAAGATTATCTGAAAAATCTCTTGAGTTACTAAAAGCTGCAGGAGTAAAGATCGATAATTATTCTCGGCAGTTGCTGGTCAAAGCGCAAAATTTTGATCTGGAAATATTATTCATTCGTGATGATGATATCCCGGAATATGTGCAGGATGGTGTTGCTGATATTGGAATTGTCGGCGAAAATGAAATTTTTGAAGCGAGAAAAAATCTTAATATAGTTGAAAAATTAGGATTCGGTAAATGTCGATTATCAATTGCAGTACCAAAACACTTTAAATATGACTCTATTAAAGATTTGGAAGGAAAAAACATTGCCACTTCTTATCCGGTTATTTTAGAAAATTTCTTATCTAAGAGTAATATTAATGCCAATGTTCATAAAATAAGCGGCGCTGTTGAAATTACTCCTAATATAGATTTGGCTGATGCGATCTTTGATATTGTAAGTACAGGTAGTACATTAGTGAGCAATGGACTTAAGGAAGTTGAGGAAGTGATTAAGTCGGAAGCGGTATTGGTTTCGAATAAAAATCTGAGTGAAGCAAAAAAAGCTATGCTTGATCAAATTTTATTCAGAATTCGTTCGGTAAATCTTGCAAAAAACAATAAATATATTTTACTTAACTTCTGCCGGGAATTAAAAGTCCGACAATACTTCCTCTTGCAATGGAAGGATGGAGTTCAGTTCACACTGTTATTGAGGAAGACGACTTTTGGGAGAGGATTGAGAATCTAAAAAACGCCGGTGCGCAAGGAATTCTTGTAGTACCGATTGAGAAAATGATTGTTTAAATAAATGTTTAATGTAAAATGAAAATAATTAGATATCCAAATATTGCTGATACAACTAAGCTGCTTAAACGTCCGGTTCTTGAAATGGAAAATATTCGGCAGAAAGTAACTCCAATACTTAATTCAGTAAGAGAGAACGGCGATAAAGTTCTATTTGATCTAACCAAAGAACTTGACGGTGTTGAATTAGAACAATTAAGAGTTGAAGAACCAGAATTTGATGAAGCAGAAATGTTAGTTAATGAGGATCTAAAGGGAGCGATCGAAATTGCTGAGCAGAACATTTTCAAATTTCATAGTTCCCAGAAAACGGAAGCAAATAAAATCGAGATAGATGAAGGAATTACATGCTGGCGTAAAAGTGTTCCGATAGAAAAAGTCGGCTTGTATATTCCCGGAGGAAGTTCGCCTCTGTTTTCAACTCTTCTGATGCTTGGAGTGCCGGCAAAAATTGCCGAATGTAAGGAAATAGCAGTCTGCACTCCGCCTCAGAAAAACGGTAAAGTTGCAGCGCAGATTTTATACACTGCCAAATTACTTGGAATTACAAATGTATTTAAAGTCGGCGGCGCCCAGGCGATTGCTGCAATGGCATTCGGAACCGAAACAATTCCTAAAGCGGATAAAATATTCGGTCCGGGTAATCAGTGGGTTACAGCCGCAAAACAACTCGTGAATGCTGACGGGATTGCAATCGATATGCCCGCCGGACCTTCGGAAGTGCTTGTTATTGCTGACGATTCTGCATATTCAAAATTTGTTGCGGCAGATCTGCTATCCCAAGCCGAACACGGACCGGACAGCCAGGTTGTATTGATAACCATATCAGAAGCTCTTATCAATGCTGTAACAAATGAAATAGAAAACTTTACAAAGCAGTTATCAAGAAAAGAGATAATTGAAAAATCATTATTGAACAGTGTGATAATCCTAGTTAATAACTTGGAAGAGGCAATTGCTATTTCAAATAATTATGCGCCTGAACATTTAATTCTTTCGGTTGACAATTCAGAGGCAATTGCTGAAAAAATAATTAATGCGGGTTCAGTATTTCTCGGAAATTATTCGCCGGAATCAGCAGGCGATTATGCCTCCGGGACAAACCACACATTACCGACAAACGGATTTGCATCAGCATACAGCGGGGTTTCTTTGGATAGTTTTATGAAGAAGATCACTTTTCAGAAACTATCAAAAGAAGACAATACAGACAATGGCAGAGGAAGAAGGTTTAGACGCACATAGATTAGCAGTATCAATCAGAACGGAGGATGGCGATGATTGATATTCAGGTTTTACTTCGTGATAATATTAAAAATCTAAAACCATATTCTTCCGCACGTGATGAATACACTGGAGAAGTTGGAATATTTTTAGATGCAAACGAAAACTCGTATGGATCAATACCGGAAGGTAAATTAAATCGCTATCCCGATCCTCATCACACGAAGTTAAAAGAAAAACTTTCGGAGATCAAAAGTGTAAGTCCTAAAAATGTTTTTATCGGTAACGGCAGCGATGAAGCTATTGATCTTGTGATTAGAGCGTTCTGCAAGCCTGGCAGAGAAAAGATAATGATAATGCCGCCGACTTATGGAATGTATAAAGTCGCTGCAGCGATAAATGATATTGATATTGTTGAAGTCCCTCTTACAGATGAATTTGAGATCGATACAGAATCTGTGCTTTCGGTAATCGATGAAAAACTTAAAATTATATTCATCTGTTCACCGAATAATCCAACAGGAAATACTTTTAACGAGAACTCAATTATTAAAATATTAAATTCATTTAACGGGATTGTGGTTATTGATGAAGCTTATATCGATTTTGCAAAAAAAAGAAGTTGGATCACAGAATTGAATAATTTTAACAATCTGGTGGTGCTACAAACATTTTCAAAAGCTTGGGGCTTGGCAAACATTCGTGTCGGGATGGCGTTTGCCGATGAAGTGATAATAGAGATACTCAATAAGATAAAATATCCTTACAATGTTAACGGTGTAAGTCAATCATTAATATTGAAAGCGTTGGAAAACGAATCGGAGAAAAATAAAATCGTTGACGTTTTAATTTCCGAACGTGATAAGTTGGCAGAAGCGTTGATATCATTGGACTTTATTGATTATGTTTTCCCATCAGATGCAAATTTCCTTTTAGCCAAAGTTCGGAAGGCGACAGAGGTTTATGACTATTTACTTAAGAAAATGATAATAGTCCGCAATCGTTCTAATATGATTCATTGTGATGAATGTCTGAGATTCACCGTAGGCACAAAGGAAGAGAACAAAAAACTAATAGATGCACTTAAAAAGTATGGAGCAGAACAATGAAAAAAGTTTTGTTTATTGATAGAGACGGAACAATTATAACCGAGCCGAAAGACAAGCAAATTGATTCACTGGAAAAACTGGAGTTTTATCCCAAAGCAATTTCATCGCTTAGAAAGATTGCAACCGAATTTGATTACGAACTGGTAATGTTCAGCAACCAAGATGGTTTGGGAACAAATTCATTTCCGGCAGAGACGTTTCACCCGGCACAGAAGAAAATGCTCACTATATTAAAAAATGAAGAAGTTGTTTTTTCCGATATAATTATTGACAAAACACTACCAGAAGAAAATGCGCCGACTCGTAAACCCGGTACTGCTCTGTTGACAAAGTATATTGAAGGAGATTATGACCTTGCAAACAGCTATGTTATCGGAGATAGATTAACCGATG
>QILJ01000555.1 GCA_003233295.1 Ignavibacteria bacterium
CCGCATAAACCTGAGGATATTTCATACTATAATTCCACAACAAAGCAATATGAAAGCATGTCCTCTGCGCAGGAACTTTGCGGACAATGTCACGGCAATCTACGTTTTCCTGATACCGACCATCTCAGTTATAACATTGAAAGCGGAACTGGCGGTATGAGTGTTGCCGATGAAATTACAATGCCGAATATAAAATGTGTGAACTGTCATATGGCAGGGGGTGAGGAAGATACACGCGCAGCAATGTTTGCAGGACATTCTTGGTCCGTTTTTGTTTCTGAGGAAGATGGAAGTACAACAGCATCATGCACTTCATGCCACAGCGATATGGATGCAGATGCCTCTATGATTAAAATAGAGGAATTGCAAGCAGAATTTGCTAATTTGGATTCGGTTGCAAACGAAAAAGTTGCTGCTGCGAAAAATATTATCTCAGGCAGCACGGATTCGACATTGATCAAGAAATATGAAGAAGCAGAATTCAATCTTTTATATGCCGAAGGTGATGAGAGCGGAGGCGTTCATAATCATAAGTACACTGTGCTTCTTTTTAACGATGCAATCGATAAAGCAACGGAAATAATAACAGGTGTTGAAAACAATACTAACATTATTCCAAAAGAGTTTAAGTTGTATCAGAACTATCCCAATCCTTTCAATCCGACAACCAAGATCAAATTCGAGATTCCGAGGAAATCGAATGTAACTATAACTGTATTCGATGCACTAGGCAGAAAGGTCACACAACTAATGAACGGAGAAAAAGCACCTGGTGTTTATGACGTTGAATTTAATGCTTCAAAATATTCTTCAGGAATATTCATTTACAAACTCACTGCTGGTGATTTTGTACAAGTTAAGAAAATGGTACTTTTACGTTAAATGCATTTTAAATTCCCGGGGTCATTCTGATCCCGGGAGTTGCTTTTCGATTCATTTCTATTGTGAAAGACAGTTTTCACAACGATAATCCTTATATTATATTTTTATAAATCATAACTGAATAAAATTGGTAGATTCAGTTAACGGTTGTATTTTTAAAGTGGATAATAAAAGGAAATATTAAAATGAAAAAATATCATTTATTGTTGACAATTCTAATAGCTTTAACATTTCTTTCCACATCGTTATTCGCTCAAGAAGAGATTGAAGATACAGTCAAGTATTCTAACATTATACCTAATCATACCGAACTGCGAAGTATACATTCCGACATAGTTAATGATGATTACTACCTTTATATAAAACTGCCGAAGGATTACAATGAAACCGATGAAATATATCCGGTAATTTATCTGCTTGACGGCGACATTGCATTTACAATGGCTTGGAGTACCGTTAGATATTTGCAGTACGGGAACCAAGTGCCTGACGTTATTATTGTCGGTATCGGTTACGGTTCACTGCTTTCGAGTGATGAAGAAAATATGAGAGATAGGGATTATACGATTTCTAAGCTGCCGGGCAGCGATATAAGCGGCGGAGCAGATAACTTTTTAAGATCACTCAAGACGGAAATGATACCATTCATCGATTCTTTGTACAGAACGAATCCAAAAGAAAGAATTTTAAATGGATATTCACTGGGAGGGTTAATTACTTTATATGCTTTTCTAACTGAGGGCGAATTATTGCCCATATTTATCATTGGATAAGGATTTACTGCAAAAATTGATGAGCATTCCATCCAGGAAATTAAAGAACTCGAAAGCAAAATTATTTATCTCTTACGGTGAATTGGAAGACAAGGAATTATATGCAGATCCAATCAATGAATTTATTAAGAACTTAAGTAAGAATGGGTTTAATAAATCTCAAATTCATAAACGGGTATTTGAAGGAGGTACTCATTTCACTTGTCCCTCGGAGGCAATGGTTTACGGATTAAAATATTTATTTGAATAAAATCACGTTTAACGTGTATAATTAATGAAATGATAAAGAAAATAATTAATCCAAAACTTTCGAGATCAGAAAAGATGGCTTTTGAGAGATACGTTAAAGCTAACATGAAGCGAGCCTATTACAGCGCTTTCGGAATTATCGGTTCTCACGATGCCGCAATGTATCTTTCGCAAGCAGCGTTTATAAAAGCATATCGAAATTTCAAATCATTCGATAATACAAAAAAATTCTTTACCTGGTACTACACAATTTTACGAAATCTCTGTCTGAATTTTATTCGGGATTCAAAGTCCAAGAATATCATTGCTTTTGATGATCAGTTCGAATGGAAAGACGATACGAATCCGGCTGATGATATTGAACATGAAGAACTGAAGAAAAAACTTTGGGAAAGTATTCGTCAATTGGAATTTGAAGATAGAGAGATCATTATACTAAAAGAGTTTGAAGGTCTCACTTATAAGGAAATTTCGGAAGCCTTAGATATCCCGATTGGAACAGTTATGTCAAGACTTTATGGCTCTATTCTAAAAAGGGATAGTTAGCATATTCTTCAATAAATAAAGAGATTAGCTAAAGTCATAGTATCTTTTAGTTGGTTTTCCCA
>QILJ01000220.1 GCA_003233295.1 Ignavibacteria bacterium
CGTTCAAGTACTACTTGATCTACGAATTGGGATACTCCGCATTACATTCAAAAATGAGCATCGATAATTCTTTTATCGATTATTCAAAAGAAGATTCCGACGAACTTTCTGCAAATATTAAAGGAAGTATTATTCATAAACTGCTGGAAGAAGACACCCCTTTAGATTTGATTAAAAATAGAGCTTCCGACTTGATGAAATCTTTTGATGAAAGACAAAGTTCTGAAGAGAACGATAAAACAATAAATTCGATTTATGAATTGGTCAAGAACTATTATGCCTCTGAGATTTACAATAGAATAAAGGGGTATGAAAACTTTCGTAATGAATTTGAAATTTACACAAAGTTAAACGACTATTTCATATACGGCATTTTGGACAAAGTGATTTTTGACGGCGAAAACATTTTGATATTTGATTACAAAACCGATAGCCTCCAAAAATTTACAGCAGAAGAAAAATTAGAGAACTATAAACCGCAGCTAAAGTTTTATGCACTTCTCATAAGCAAGTTACTAAGTGATGTTAAGCAGATTACATGCAGTCTAATTTTTATTGAAGATCCTGGAAAAGTTCCGAGCTTTAAAATTTATCCGGATCAGCTGAAAAAATTTGAAGAAGAGTTAAAGCAGATTGTTTACTCGATGAGAAACGGTATTTTTAAAACAAAAACTTCTCATTGTAAAAGTTGTTATTTTTCCGATTCGAAAAATGAATGTTTTCCGATTCGAAAAATGAATGTGTGGTTAAACATTAAACACACCGTAGTAAATACAAAGTAATATGGAGCAGCATTGAAAAACAATTATTCATCAGATGGGAATTTAGGCGGTTTACGAAATCGTGACGAAATAGAAAGTTCCTATAAGTGGAACTTAAAGGACATTTTTGAAAGCGATGAAAAATGGGAAGATGATTTTTCGGCATTAAGTAATAAAGCGGTACAACTCCCGGAGTTTAAAGGCAAGCTGCATCAATCGGCAAAAGATTTATTGAGTTGTCTGAAGTTTGATGAGGAAATTGGTATCGTATTGGATAGGCTCCATCTCTATTCCATGCTAGCTAAAGATATTGATCTTGGAAATGAAAAGTACCAAGGTATGTACGACAGACTAATGGTGCTTGCATCAAAGATATCAGCTTTATCTGCATTTATTAAACCGGAAATTTTGCAAATATCTCGTGAAACAATTGATGAGTTCATTGCGGATGAACCCGAACTTAAAGTATACGATCATTTATTAGATGATCTTTTCAGAACAAAGGAGCATACGTTATCGGAAGAGCAGGAAGTCATTATAGCAAATGTTTCACCGGCGCTTCAAGTTGCTTCCAACACGTTCAGTTTGTTAACAAACGCTGATCTCAAATTTCCAATAATTAAGGATGAAGATGGAAATGATATTGAGATAACTCACGGCAGATATTCTTCTGCAATGTATTCACTGAACAGAGATTACAGAGAGCGCTTTTACAGAAATTATTACAAACCTTACATAGAACATAAGAACACTCTTGGAGCATTGTTTACAGGGAATCTGAAGTCGGATTACTTTGTTGCACAGACAAGAAAGTATTCGTCCACAAGAGAAGCTGCGCTTGATGCAAACAACATCCCGCTTTCGGTTTATGATAATCTTGTTAGCTCAGTGAATAAACGACTTGAACCTCTGCACCGCTGGGCCATGCGTATGACGCTTATGTAACTTTGTTTCCATCAGTTAAAAAGAAGTATGCTTACGAGAAAGGGAAAAGCATTGTGCTTGATTCGCTTAACCCGATGGGCAAACAGTACATCGAAGATGTTAAGTTTGCTTTCGATAATAGGTGGCTAGATGTTTACGAAACAAAAGGTAAAAGAAGCGGCGCTTACTCTTCGGGCACTACATTCGGTGTTCATCCGTATGTTCTGCTTAATTGGAGCGAGGAACTGAATGACGTATTCACTCTTACTCATGAGATGGGGCATAACATGCACTCATATTATACGGGAATGAATCAGCCTTATCCGTATGCTAATTATTCAATTTTCATTGCAGAAGTTGCATCGACATTGAACGAAGCGCTTTTGCTTGAGCATCTAATTAACATATCAGAATCCAAAGAAGAAAAATTATTTCTGATTGAGAAACATATAAATAATATTGTAACTACATTTTATCGCCAAACATTGTTTGCAGAATTTGAACAGATAGTTCACGAACAAAATCAAAGAGGCGATGCATTGACCCCGGATGTTTTATCAAAATTATACGGCGAGCTTCATCTAAAGTATTGGGGCAGTGCAATGACATTGGATATGGAAGAAACGCACACTTGGGCAAGGGTTCCGCATTTTTACTACAACTTTTATGTGTATCAATATGCCACTAGTTTTGCTGCTTCAGAAGCATTGGCAATAAAGATAAAAAATGAAGGTGAACAGGCAGTCCAAGATTATCTTGAATTTCTTAAAGCAGGCAGCTCCGATTATCCAATCGATGTTCTGCATAAAGCCGGCATTGATATGCGATCACCCGAACCGATAGTTGCAGTAACGGAAAAAATGAATCAGCTATTAAATGATCTAGAAAATTTAATATAGTTCCACGGAGTAATATTATGAAAATTTACACAAAAGAAAATCTGAACAATTACGAACTTGCATTGACATTTGACGATATTAGCCTAGTCCCGACTGAGGTATCGGAAATTAAGAGCCGTGTTGAAACATCTACAAACGCAACTTTCATGGGAAAGGAATTAAGTCTTCCTGTGATCTCAAGTCCTATGGATTCGGTTACAGGAATCGAGATGGCAAAAGAGCTTACCAACTTAGGCTGCTTGGGAGTTGTAAATCGATTCGGTTCAACTCTGGAAAATTTATTTTCTACTCAGGATAATATTGAAGGGATTCATGCAGTATCAATAGCGTTGAGCACTGATAATGCAATAATTGAAAAATTGGCAGAGCAGAATTTAATCGTTTGTATTGATACGGCTAACGCAAACAACTATGAAGTTCTGAAAAAGTGCGAAGAAATAAAATCGAAGTTTGAAGTGAAAGTTATGATAGGGAACATTGCTCACGGAGGAACACTTGCTCAATTGGTGGATGCCGGCGCTGATTCAGTTAGAATTGGAATAGGCGGCGGAAGCGTTTGTACCACTTCAATTCAGACGGGTATTGGACTTGGGC
>QILJ01000453.1 GCA_003233295.1 Ignavibacteria bacterium
GTACATATAACGGACGATGTAAAAAAAGGAGTCCGCAGAGATTCCTTGATCGTAGGGCTTTTTATTATGATCCATGTAGGGGCTAGGTTTGCAGGAGCATCATTTGCGGCTGCGCAAAATGGCGGAGATGCGGCTCAACCATTAGCAACCATTTTCTCTGCGCTTTGGCAAGGTCTATCGGCAAATCAATTAGTTCTGGGTGAACATATAAGTTGGTGGATAGCGCTTGGAGCAATTTTGGCGTTTATTCCTTATTTCCCATTGTCAAAACACGCTCATCTTTTTATGGCTCCGATCAATTATATGGTTCCCGATGACCGACCTAATAAAGGAACAATAAAACCACTCAATTTTGAAGATGAATCGATAGAGCAGTTTGGCGTTGGTAATATGGAACATCTTCCGCAGAAGTCTTTGTTAGATGCATATTCATGTATCATGTGTAATAGATGCCAGGATAACTGTCCGGCATATCAAACCGGTAAAGAATTATCGCCATCGGCAATAGAGATCAATAAACGATATTATTTCAATTCTCATGGTCAATCATTCATTGACGGAGCAGAAGTTCCTCTTAAGGGTCTTTTGTTGACTGATAACGCTCTATGGGCTTGTACAAGCTGTAATTTTTGTGTATACGCATAGTTGATATTCTGCATATGCGTCAAGATAAAGTTATGATGGAAAGTGATTTCCCAAGTGAACTGATAACAACATTTAAAAATCTTGAAACTAATTTTAACCCTTGGGCATTCAATTCCCAAGATAGAGTAAATTGGGCAGAAGGACTTGATATAAAAACTATGAGCGAAGATTCGGATGGTGAAATTTTATTTTGGGTTGGATGTGCAGGCTCATTCGATCAGAGATATCAGAAGGTATCTCAAGCTTTTGCAACAATAATGCAGAAAGCGGGTGTAAATTTTAGGATATTGGGTAATGAAGAGAAGTGCAATGGTGATACTGCTCGTAGGCTTGGTAACGAGTATTTAGCGCAAACATTAATGATGGAAAACATAGAAATGCTCAATAAATACGGTGTAAAAGAGATTGTTACAGCTTGTCCGCACTGCTTTAACTCACTAAAAAATGAGTATCCAAAATTAGGCGGTGAATTTAAAATATTGCATCATTCAGAATTTATTGATAAACTAATACAGGAAAATAAAATTTCTCTTAAAAATGATGAGAATTCAAATAAAATCACTTATCACGATTCTTGTTACCTAGGGAGATATAATTCTATTTACGATCAGCCAAGAGCTTCAATCAAAGCAATTGACGGATTAGAACTGGTTGAAATGGATCGTTCTTTTAATAATGGATTTTGCTGCGGAGCCGGCGGCGGAAGAATGTTTATGGAAGAAACAGAAGGTGAACGTATCAACGAAGTACGAACTAAAGAAGCTATTGAAACCGGTGCAGATACTATTGCCTCGGCATGTCCGTTTTGCATGACGATGCTGAGCGACGGAGTTAAAACTCTGGGGAAAAACGAGGAAGTGGAAGTTAAAGATATTGCTGAGATAGTTCTCGAACATATACAATAATTAACAAATTATTCACAAACTGAAGGAGGCATTCATGAGTCAATCATACCAAGATTTGTTGGACCATCTTAAAAGTATGGAAACAGATGTTCAAAAATTTTATGAAAAAGGACAAGCAGCTGCTGGTACCCGTATTCGTAAAGGATTGAGCGAATTGAAGAAAAAAGCTCAAGATATGAGAAATGAAATTCAACAAATCAAATCAGAAAGAAAAGGTAGTTAACAAATTACTATTTTTCTAAATTACTATTTTTCTAAATTCTTGAAGTTGAAGCCGTCAATATCTTAGATGATCTTGGCGGCTTTACTCTATGAATGAAAGCAGTAATGCATTAAAATAAGCGTTATATGAATAAGCAGTTTTTTAATATCATCTCTTTGGTTTTTCTCTCGTATTCAAGTTTTGTTTTTTCTCAGCGACTCTCTAAGAATATTGTTAATGAGGATTCGTCCGTAACAGTGACTTTTAGCGTTGTTGGTGATGTTATGTGTCATTCCACTCAGTTTAATTATGCAATTCGTGAAGATTCAACCTATGACTTTAAACCGGTTTACAGAGAAATCAAAAAATACTTTGATAATTCTGATATTGTGATTGGTAATCTTGAAACAGTTGTTGCCGGAAGTGATATTGAATATTCTGGATATCCAGTCTTTAACACACCTGAAGATTTTCTGAAAGGTTTAAAATACGCCGGCTTTGATATTATGGTTACCGGGAATAATCATTCTTATGATCATCAGAAGAAAGGTGTTATTAATACAATAGATTTTATCAGAAAAAACGGTATGGAAAATACGGGTACTTATAAATCCCAAGAGGAGAGGGATTCAGTTCAGCTCTTTGAGCAATCAGGCTTGAAATTTGCACTGCTTTCATATACTTATGGGGTCAATTTATATAGGATTCCATCAAAGAATAGATTTCTCGTAAATAGAATAGATCCCGACTTAATTAAGCACGACATCGAAAAAGCTAAATCAAAAGGAGCAGATTTAGTTATTGTATATTTCCATTTTGGAAGAGAATATGCGAGAATAGAGAACAGCTATCAAAGGAATATTGTTAATAAAACAATTGAGTATGGGGCGGATATAATTTTAGGATCACATCCTCACACTTTGCAGCCTGTTGAACTTTACAAAACTACAAATGCAAATATTGATACTGGCTTTGTTGCTTTCTCACTCGGTAATTTTATATCTAATCAAAGATGGAGATACTCAGACGGAGGAACGGTTCTAAATTTCAGTATCACAAAAGATTTTAAAACTAATACAATTAAACTTGATGCTGTTCGTTATCTCCCGATATGGGTTTTTAAAGGAGTTACGAATTGGGGATTAGAGTATCTTATACTTCCGTCTGATATTGCAGCTAAAAATTCTTACCCATCATATTTTACAGAAGAAGATAAAGAACTAATGCTGCAATGTTATAATGATACTAGGAAGTTAATGGAAAGCAGAACAAAACGCATTGTTTTGGATTCCATTGATAAAAGCGCTTATAGAAAATGGAAATTTAAACAAGAAAAGTTTAGAGCTTTCATAGCGAAAATTCCATACAAACTTGACTATCCAAAAAATCTTACCGTTAAAGCAGATTCGTTGCAATTCTTTGTGCAGGAAGATTAACCAAATATTGTTATTATTAGCTCACAACTGTTTTGGATATCATCGGTTTTTTTCTATTGCACAATCTCGGCTTAACTAATCAAATTGCTCCCATTAAAATTTATTATATTTGCAAGTTGATAAACTAACTGAATTGTTC
>QILJ01000112.1 GCA_003233295.1 Ignavibacteria bacterium
ACAATAAATATTTCAAACTTAGCTGATTATGTCCGTAGTGATTACAGCGCTCAGACACTACCGGAATCATTGAAAGATGCTACGAGAAATTTTGAACGCGAGCACATTGCGAGTGTGATCAAAAATCATAATTATAACAAAGATGAAGCAGCTAAAGCTTTATCTATCGGTCTGTCTTCCCTTTACAGAAAAATTGAGGAATTAGAGATCACAACAAAACCAAATGATGACCAATATTAATGATAATCTTTCTTATCATTGTATGTTGGATTTATAGTTATATGTAAATGCTGTAAAAATGGATAATATGAACAAAGATAATCTTGATAAGCTGATCGGCGACAAAGAACTTAAGAAAAAAGTTGAAGCTCTGATTAACGAAAGGGTAAAGTTTGAATTAGATCGCTTTGCTTCATCTTTCAATAAGATATTTTTTACCGAAGCGAAAATCGGAAAGAACATTGACATCAAATATTCTAGTTCCATCAAAAATGTTGCTGGGTATTCGGCAAATGATATCCAAGAACTGCCCAATAAATTAGCGTCAATTATTCATGAAGACGATAGACTTAGAGTAAATAATTTTATGAGCGACTTCCTATCTGGAAACGGCAGTGAAGAGACCTCTGTTTCGTACCGTATAATCAATAGCAACGAAGAGGAGGTCTGCCTGAATGAAAAACTTAAAGCAGAATTTGACAAAGGGAAGGTAATTGGCTACTGCTCTGTTATTATCGATATATCTGATATCAGAAACGAGAGAAAGAATATTGAAGCTGTAAATGAGTCGCTTCTTGATCTTGACAAGATGAAAGATAAATTCATTTCTATAGTTTCTCACGATCTTAAATCACCATACACAACAATACTCGGCTTTTCCGAGATTTTAATGAACGACGATTCTCTGCACGAAAAAGAGAGGAATGAATACATAAGTTATATTTACGATGGTTCTAAGTTACAGCTAAACCTTATTGAGCACTTATTGGACTGGTCAAGACTAAGAACTAGTAGGACGAAGATAGAAAATCAAAGACTCGATTTGCGTAATTTAATTTCTGCAGTTGTTTCAAAACTGACCGGTTTAACTGTAAGAAAAAATATCGAAATTTCGCAGAATGTTCCTTTAAACCTATTCATTAACAGTGATGAAAATCAGTTAAGTAAAGCAATCTCGGATATTCTCAGTAATGCAATAAAATTTTCCTACCGGGATTCTAAAATCTCTATCTCTGCGGATAAATTCAAAGGTGGAATGATAGAAATCGTAGTTAGAGATCATGGTATTGGGATCACTAAAGAAGATCAAGAAAAACTTTTCAAACTCGATCAAAAATTCTCGCGCAAAGGAACTGACGGCGAAGCGGGCAGCGGAATGGGGTTGATTGTTGTTAAGGAGATCATTGATAAACTGCATGGAGATATTTGGTTTTATTCCACCGAAGGTTTCAAAAGCAAAGAATCAAATACTTTTGGTTAATCCATCTGAGGATTATATTAACGAAAAGAGTGAAATTATATCGGGGAAAATTCCTAACTACCAAATAATAAAAGCCCAAAATGGATTTGCAGCCATGGAATATATTGAGGAAGAACTACCAACTGTTGTTATTACAGCAGACGAAATGCCGATGATGAATGGAGCAGAATTAATTAAATTAATCAGGAACAAAGACAAATACTTTTCTGTTTCAATCATAGTATTAGCTGATGAAGTAAACGACGAAGTAAACAAAAGATATGAGTCTCATATTGTGGATCATATACTGGAAAGCAAAATATCCGATAGTGAATTAATCCATACAATTAATAGATTACTAAAATAGAAACAATTGTAAATGCTGAAAATGAAAAAATGGTTCGCTCTTTATACTAAACCGAGACACGAGTTTAAGGCGCTTGAACAAATCAATGCCCTTGATATAACAACCTATCTACCCACTACTACGGTAATAAGACAGTGGAGTGATAGGAAAAAGAAAATCACAGAGCCTCTTTTTAAAAGTTATATTTTTATTAATGCGGATGAGTTAGAACGCAATCAGGCTCTAACTAGTGATGCTGTTTTGAAAACGATCTTTTTTAATGGTAAACCTGCTGTAATTCCAGATTGGGAAATTGAAAATCTGAAACAAATATTAAGCAATGCTGATAAAGTAACAGTCTTTAACGGAATTGTTAAGGGAACAAAAGTTGAGATTGGGTCAGGACCAATGATAGGTTTGGAAGGTGTTGTTTCCAAAGTGAGTAAAAATGAACAGACTTTAGCCGTTTCAATTGAGATGCTTAATCGGTCAGTTATAGTGACTCTTCCCGCATCAACTGTGATAAAGAAAAGTAAATAATTTAATTAATTCAAATTTGGAATTAATGAAATGTTAAATCAAAAAAACCTAACCGAATTCAACATTGGCGAGAGCACAAATCTATTTCTACTCTTAACAAAAGTCGAAAAGAAGAGCGCACGAACCGGCAGAGAGTATCTTGACCTTGAATTAAGGGATAAATCTACTTCTATTGCAGCAAAAATGTGGGATGGATTTGAGTTGTTTCATAATCAGGCTGAAGAAGGAAATATTGTAAAAGTTGCATGCCAGTTTGATGAGTTCAACGGAATGCCGCAGCTTAAGATCACGAACATTAGACTGGCAAAGGAAAGTGATAATGTTACTCATTCCGATTTCCTTCCCGTTTCTGAACGAGACCTTGATGAGATGAAAGCAGAATTTAATGATGTCGTTTCGAGCATTTCGAACACTCACTTAAAATCGCTTATTGAAAAAATATTCGATGTTGAAACAAAAGAAAAATATTTTAATGTCCCCGCTGGCAAAGCTTGGCACCATGCTTACATTCACGGATTGCTAGAGCATACTTTGGAAATCATAAGGATTTGTGACCTTGCTTGTGATATTCATCCAGAATTGAATCGAGATGATCTTTTGATTGCCGCAGCTATTCTGCATGACTTCGGTAAAGTTGAGGAATTGACCTTTAAAACTTCATTCGATTATACTGATAAGGGAAAATTGATCGGGCACATTGTAATTGCAGCAACACGTATTGACGAAACAGCAAAACAGATACCTGATTTTCCGGAAGATCTGAAAAACCAGCTTATTCATTTAGTGTTAAGTCATCAAGGAAAATTAGAGTATGCTTCTCCGGTAATACCTAAAATGGTTGAAGCAGTTGTGCTTTATCATGCTGATGAGTTAAGTGCAAAGTCAAATGCATTTTTGAATGTAATTAAAAACGAGAAACGAGATAAATCCAATTGGACTAATTTTATCAGATTGGCTGAAACAGCACTTTATGTTCCGCCAAAATCTGAAGATGATAAAGTAAATGATTCTTTATTTGATTTTTGATAAATATTGTTCATTATTTTCTTTAGTGTCTATATTTAATCAAGGAAACTATAATGGAATTTCCAACAGAATTAATCAAAAAATTAAGGTCGGCAAAATCGGTTCTTTTCTTTACAGGAGCTGGAATTTCTGCTGAGAGCGGAATTGATACTTTCCGTGGAAAAAACGGTTTGTGGAATAAGATGAAGCCGCAGGAACTTGCCAGTTTTGATGGATTTATGAGTAATCCGAATCTCGTTTGGGAATGGTATCAATACAGAAGAA
>QILJ01000319.1 GCA_003233295.1 Ignavibacteria bacterium
TATCATCTTTCGTAAAAAGCACAACTGGATAATTATTGAATAAAAATGAATGAGTTGATAAATGAATAATCGAGGCTGACCGTGCATTCTTTTTGAAGTTCGTTTCTGTTGCTTCCTTTTTCAATAGAACTATATCATTGCTGAAGTATACTTCTATATCTTCAATTTCTTCTAACGAATATTTTAACGGAAGTACTTTTACATCCCGCGAATATAAGTCCAATTTTTCACTGACTCCCCTTGATGACGAATAATCATTTCCACCGGTATTAAAGTCAGGATTACCGGCAAGTAAAGCTAAACTATTTTTAGAATTAGCTCGTGATTTTAATTCCTTCCAAATTGAAAATGACGGGGAATATGTGATTGAGTAATCTTCAATCAAATATTTTCTATTGAATATAGAACCTTTATCTGATTCATTCCGCTCGTTTGTAGCTAAAAATTCAAAAGGTATTGCAGCAAGTTGGTTAGATAGAGAAAAAACCAATTCGGAATTTTTAGGTACATCATTTAACACAGGTTCTAAGATTTTCATGAATAATTCATGAGCTTTATTCGGGTTGAAAGAAAAGAGATCTTTATTAAAATGAATATCTTTATCTATAACTTTAGGATTGTAATATGGAGAGATGGAAGAAATAATATTTTCAATATCCTTTACACTAGTTTGCAGTTTAACAAGGTACAACCCTTTGCGTGAAGTTTTGAACACATAAATACTGTCAGAATCAAAAAAGTAACTTATAAAATATTCATTGCCGCTGAAAATATCCGGCTGTATAAAATCGGCAGTGCTGTTGTTAATATTCAATTGGTTAGTCAGTTCGGGAAATTTATTTACTAGTTCGTTTCTGACCTTTTGTAATCTCATTTCCAACGAATCGGTATCGCCCAAGTTGTTCTGTAGCTTCCAATTCAAATCGTAAAATTCATTTACCAAATCGATATTATTGGTCTCGCTAAATTTAATCCCGATCAAATTATATAACGTATTTCTCGATCTCGATCTATCTAAAATTCTAAATGCTTTTTGGATATTGCCGGTTCTTAAATAAAGATCAGTGAGTGAAACATACATCTGATGATAATTAGCAAAAAAGGTTATCTGCATTTCACTGCTATTTTTTAGTAACGGCAGTTGATTTTCGACTATAGATATTGCTTTTAAGAAGTATTCTTCAGCACTTCCAAGCTGCTCTTGCTTCTCATAATATTTCCCGATGTTGAAATATATTTCTGCCAGAGTACTTTTATCACCGGCGGATAAGGAAAACTTTGCTGCTTCTTTCAGATCATTATATTTTTTGTTTCCATTACTCGTTTCGGATATCATGAGCAACTGCACACCAGCAAGCTGATTTAGATCATATTCCTTGCAGAGCTTAAGCTGCTTCCTTAATATTTTATTTCCCTTATTTGAATTATTATTTAATATATACGAATAGGCGAGATAAGTATTTGAAAGAATTGAGTTATAGATATCCCCGAATTTATCAGATAAGAGAATTGACGCAGTAAGATACTTTTCTGCTTTGGAATAATCACCGGTTGCTGTATAGATGATCCCAACTTTTTGATCTAACTCTGCTTTTAGATACGGAAGGAAATTCATTCTCGTTAACTTCATCAAAATTTTCCAAAATAAGTTCTAAGGCTTTTTTCGGTTGACCTAAATTATAAAAGAGGATTCCCATTCCAATATTTATCTCGGTTTCAGTGCTTATGTCCTTTATCTTTTTCGATAATGCCTTGGCATCGTTGTAATACTGAAGTGCTTTAGTGTAGTTGGATAGATTTGTATAAACATCACCAAGTCCTCTAAAGGAAAGCATCTTAGTACGTACATTCTCGCCGGATTTCTCTAATGCAGAATTGTAGTGATCGAGAGCCCCTCTGTAATTGCCGATATTCAAATAGAGACTTGCAATATTGATCGCCGTAAGCGCCATTCTCTCGCGGTTGTTGAATGTTTCGAATATGGAATAACTTTCTTCGTATCTTTTCCTTGCCTCAACAGGTTCATTAGTATATGTAAAAGAGACCGCCCATTCCGAAAGTACCAATGCCTCCAACTCTTTTTGATCTATCTTCTTTGCTAAGTTATAAGCGCTCTCAAATAATTCCCTTGCCTTCGGAATATTCCCGTTAAGATCGTTTATCATTCCCAAGTTCAAGTTAGCTTTTACAATTTCAATATTATTGTTGCTCTCTTTCGCTGAATGCAATCCTTTTTTATATACTTTTTCAGCTTCTTCATATTTATCTGATAGAAAATACAAAGAACCTTTTAAAACCAATATCTCCGCAATTTTAGGATCGGCTTTGCTTACCAATTTTTCAGCATTCTGTAAAGTCTTAGCGGCAGCTTCATAATCTCCGAGTCTCCTCTGAGTATTTGATAGATAGATCAACACTTCAACCGAATTGGGTTTAGTTTGTAATACCTTTGTAAACTTTTCTTCGGCTGATCTATAACTCGTTTCGTAATAATCAATCAAACCTGATAAGTAGAGAAATTCCGTTTCATTTTTCCTCTGTGATGC
>QILJ01000437.1 GCA_003233295.1 Ignavibacteria bacterium
GATGATCTGATCAGTCGTTATCATGAGTATGGTCTATTCAACGGCAGTGCATTGGTAGTTAAAAACGGTGAAGTGATTTTCAAAAAGGGTTACGGTTACGCAAACTTTGAATGGAAAGTTCCAAACGCACCTGATGCAAAATTTAGAATCGGCTCAATCTCTAAACAATTTACAGCAACACTCATCATGCAGTTAGTTGAAGAGGGAAGGATAAAATTGGATGGAAAGGTAACCGACTATCTTCCCGATTATCGAAAAGATACCGGCGATAAAGTAACGATCCATGAACTATTAAATCATACTTCCGGGATTGAATCATACACGGATATGCCGAACGTATGGATGGACTCTTTAAGAAATCACTACACTAAAGATTATTTTATCAAGTATTTCCAAAGCGGTGATTTGCAGTTTGAGCCAGGTAGTGAATTCCATTATAACAATACAGGTTATTATTTATTAGCGGCAATTATTGAAGAAGTTACGGGCAAGCAGTTCGGTGAATACTTAAAAGAAAAGATACTTATTCCCGTGGGAATGAAACACTCAGGTGTAGAGGATGATGAAAAAGTTATTGAAAAGGAAGCATCTGGTTATTTGAAAAATGGCAACCAATTATTAAGGGACAGATATCTTTATATGCCTAATGCAATGGGTGCGGGTAATATGTACTCAACGGTTGAAGATATGGTAAAGTGGGATAAAGCTTTGTACGGGAATAAGATCCTTTCGGAAAAGAGTAAGGAAAAGATGTTCACTCCGTATTTGTCTAATTATGGTTATGGCTGGTTTATCACATACAGAAAGTTTGAAGAGACCGGGGACAGTATTAAGGTGATCTGGCACACTGGGGGGATAAATGGTTTTATGACTTTGTTCGCACGTCTTGTTGATGATAACAGTATGATCGCACTTTTCAATAATACGGGGGCTTCACCAAGAAGCAGATTGAAAATATGCTTTATGGATTTGATTATGAATATCCCAAACGCCCTATAGGTGATTATTTGCTTACAGTTATTGAGGATGAAGGAATTGAATCGGCAATTGAGACCTATAAACAAGCAAAGGAAGATGAAGAAGATCCTTTTGATTTTTCTGAAAATGAGTTGAACAATCTTGGTTATATTTTATTAAAGAACGGAAAGATTGACGAGGCAATTGAAATATTTAAATTGAATATTTCCGCTTATCCGAATTCTGCTAATGTTTATGACAGTATGGGCGAAGCATTTATGGAAAAAGGAGAAAATGGAAAAGCGATTGAGAATTATAAAAAATCTTTGGAGGTAAATCCCGGTAATAAAAATGCAGTTGCGATGTTGAAAAAATTAGGAGTTGATTATAAAAGCGAAGAGTTGGTTATTTCAAAAGAAGTGTTAGAAGAATATGCCGGAGAATATCAGTTGATGCCTAATTTTATAATTACAATCAGAGTCGATGGTGATAAACTAATGGCAAAAGCAACGGGACAACCGGAGTTCCAAATATTCCCAATATCCAATACTAAGTTTTACTATAAAGTAGTGGATGCACAAATTGAATTCTCGGTTAACGAAAAAGGTGAAGCTGAAAGTCTAACCTTATTCCAAGGCGGAAAGGAAATGCCTGCAAAGAAAATTAAGTAGAGTTTTTGTAATATGTAATTAAAGTTTAAATTATTATACAATAACTCCAAGGTCTTGAAGACCTTGGAGGTTTTAGATTTGTAATGTTTGTAGATGGTTAAAGTATTTTCTTATGTTAATGTAACGGAGAATAAATGAGTTCACTCGAAGTAAGAAACTTATCAAAATCATTTGGTGATTTAAAGGCTGTTGATAATGCATCGTTTACCGTGCCGGAAGGATCTATTTTTGGTCTGCTTGGACGTAACGGTGCCGGTAAGACAACCACAATAAGAATGATGATGAATATTATAATGCCGGATTCCGGTGAAGTGAATTTTAAAGGAATAAAAGCCGGACCAGACTTCAATAGTAAAGTCGGATATCTTCCTGAAGAACGCGGGCTTTATAAAAAAATGAAAGTCATAGATACACTTCTATTTTTTGCGGAGATAAAAGGGAAGAAAGGAAAGGCAATAACAAAACTTGCGAAGGATTACCTTAAACGGTTTGATCTGTTAGATAGAATGAACTCGAAAATAGAAGACCTTTCAAAAGGAAATCAGCAGAAGGTGCAATTTATCACTACGCTTCTTCATGATCCCGAAGTTCTGATACTTGATGAACTTTTCTCAGGGTTAGATCCGATAAATACAAACTTGATGAAAGATATAATCCTTGAATTAAAGAATGAAGGAAAGATCATATTGTTTTCCACTCATGTAATGGAATTTGCTGAAAAGATGTGCGATCATATTGCGATAATTGATCACGGAAAAATCAAGCTCAACGGCTCAATGAGCGACATAAAAGCCGAAAGCCGAAAGGTCAAAACTAAACATCAGTTTGAATTATGAAGGAGATATTTCATTCCTTAATGGTCATCCGATCATTGAAAGCATTTCAGACTATGGTAACAGTGTCGGCATAAAAGTCAGAAATGAAAAAGATATTCAAACTCTTTTGAAATTACTGGTTGATAGAAATGTAGTTGTAAAAAGATTTGATGCCAATGATATCTCGCTGGAAGAAATATTCATCGACCTTGTCGGGCACGAAGATGCGGAGG
>QILJ01000276.1 GCA_003233295.1 Ignavibacteria bacterium
AAATTAAAAATAGAATAATCTTCTAATTCAATTTTATATAGATCTAAAATATTTTCTTCATCATCATCTGAAGCCATACCAGCAAGATATAACCCACCGGAAGAATCCTTAATGAAATTAATGTTCTGATAAGATAACCAGCTATCATTTATCCACGCTGATTTATCTAATTTTTCTGTATCGATCGAATAAACCAATTTAAATGGTTCGTTATCGGAGAATAGTTTCCCTTTTTCTATTATATAAAAGTCCAGATGCTTTGTATCCCAATCCCCGACAATAACAAGGAGATTCCCTTTGATCTCGATAACACCTACACATCCTGCAGTAGCTCTTTCATAAGCGCCAGTGCGCTCAATTATTTTAATAGGTTTCACCGGAGGTTCTTCCGGATCATTGATTTGATAAACAAACACTTTCGATTTTTTCCTACCACTGTTATCCTCAATACCGATAGCCATTAGGTTTTTGTATATCTGAAATCCCCCCGCATGTTTAAACGGCTTATCAAGTATTTTATTTACGGAAATAACAGATTTCTCTTTCCCAATTTTCACAACTGCGTAGTATGAATATGAATCTGAACTTCCCGATAGAAAATAGTAATCATTCTGGTTATGCTCATAATACTGAACACCTTGCAGATGTCCGCCATTGTTATTTACTTCCAAATTATTTTGGAAAGATATTGAGACGGGAATAGGATTAATTTTATCAACTAGATCAATTATTTCGTTATTAGATAGGTTTCCATTTTGAGCAGAAATTAATAGCGGTATGAATAACAACATAATAAAGTATTTCGTTAAGAAATAACTGTAGTGCTGTATCGTCAATATTTTGTATAGTTTATTTTTAAACATTATTGGTAATTAAATCTTATCAGTTTTGTCACAACAATTTTTACCGGTCCCATTAATCCTGACGGTGGCAGCGGTTCAAATCCAAATTCTCTTGGAAGTGATGCTGGGATAATTGCTTCTCCATATCTCTCCACAAGATTCTCGGGTACAGGAACAACTTCTTTGAACGATGATACCCTATTGATATTTGTGTTGGTCACATAGACCGTTAATTCATTCTCTCCTTTTTTCACAAGATCTGTGATATCAGACCTTTGACCTTTCATCCAAACAGTACCGGCTTCTTTACCATTGATCAATACTTCCCCTATATTTCCAATTTTACCGAGATCAAGTTCCAGTTTAAGATCCGGTTTAATATATTCCCCGGGTAATTGGAATTGAATATTGTACTTCCCGGTACCGCTGAAGTGTTTTGTCTTTTTATCATCTGTCCACGATGTAAGATCAACCTTCTGAAAATGTTCGCTTTCCAAAATCAAGTTCCAGTTTCCATTTATTATCAATGGACTTGGAATATCTTTAATCTTATTTGTTATATAGTTCTCACTGACACCATTTACAATATTAACGAAATATGCTCCATTCTGATCTATCTCAGCTAACACAGAATTATCCGACACTTTAACAATTTTATTTATGTTGGTTTTATTAACATGTGGAGTATCACTTTTTTCATCAAAAATAATAATAGTTGATTCCCATGGCTGTAAATCTATTGGAACCTTTGTTCCATCTGTAGTATAATAATAATTAAACAATTCATCTATATCACCATTATATGGATTCCAATTCCAAACTTTTTTGTTATTTACTCTGAATTCAATAGGCATTGAAACAGATCGGTCTTGTATATTCGAAACAAAATAGAGGTCAGCATTATCAATTTTCCTATGATAAAAAGTCAAGCCATTATTTTTTCGAAGTTCTTCATATGCAAAGTCGATTCCAAAATCCGGTTGAACATATTTTTTCAGAATCTTCAAAAAAGGATCAAGCATAGAACTGTATTGATCCCACCAGATCTCTCTGTGAATTACCCGCTTAAGATAATGTGCATTACCTGAACCGTACTTATTTGGCTCAATATTGTTCCCATTTAATTTTCCAAACATTTCAGAAACAATTTTTTTAACTTTTTTATCATTCTCAGAATAATTTATATATCCGGTGGAGAATTCCGGGAGACGGTCGAGTGCAACTACCGTACCACCCTTATCCACATATTGTGCAATCTTTTTTAACGTATTGAGAGGCATAGCCTCAATGTTGGGGATGAGTAAGACCTTATATTCAAAATTTCTGATTTTAATATTGCCATTCTCAAATTCTGCGATATTCTGAAGTGCATCATCATTAAGCAAATCAAAATCATAGCCATTTGAGATCAAGAGATCACCAAGTTCACCCCAATCAAAATCACGTGTCCACCTCCGTGCATTGAGCACGTTCTTTGTCCATTGATTTGCAAGCGGTGAATAAATTGCAATGTCGGGTGCAAAATCTCCCTGTCGTAAGATATAAGAACAGCGAGCGATATACTGTGCAAGAAGCGGATAATACTTCCACCAAATATTAGTTGGCTTTATTTGAGTGTCCACTCCAAAAGGACGCGAAGGAGCTAAATCCCGTTCTGGTGTTGCACTGTATCCATGGTTATAAAATCTTGTAGCACCCGATCTTAAAAAAACATCAGATGCAATTTTAATTTCTTCGAGAGTTGCGCGATACCTTTCCCAGTGCAGATATGTATAAGCTTCAACTGAAATGATCTTTTTTCCATAAATGTGCGCGCCGGAAGCTACATACTTTTTTGGTCCAATTCTAGTATCGAACCATGGATGCTGGTCTTTTTCACCGGCTGTAATTTCCATTTCCGGTATATCAACCATTCCCGCAGACTTTAGAATATCGGTTTCAAAACTTCTTCCTTTTACCCCGTTTGCATGACACCAATCAATAAAGGTTTCAAAAAATGTGTGCAGCCCAAGTTCTGCTAAAAACTGATTTACATCGTATCTTATCTTAGGTGTAATGTCTTCAACACTCCACCAAATTGCCGGTAAATATTTTGTAAGATCATACCCTTTCTGCTCTACAAATTTCTGTAGAAGTCCGTCTGACCATTTGATGCCGCTAGCTAGGTAAGGAAGTTCAAAACTATCGCAGAAAAATGATTCAACTGTTTTACCAAACTCATCACCCACCGCATCTTTATATTTTCCTCCAAGGTAATTACAATATCGTTCCATTGCACCTTTATCAAAATGGTTAACGGCATTGTTAGATTTATCAACCGAAAGCCAGAAGCACATTATCTTCCATTTCCCTTCCGGAACTTCCCAAGCTATTTTATTGTCCGTAACTTTTTTGGTCAGTATCGTTAATGTATTCGGATCAATTACACCTTCCGTAATTTTCCCCGCAACAACGGCAAGTAATTTTTCATCTCCCGAAAGTTTTGCTTTATAAACTTCCCACGAACGTCCTGTTTTAATTAATTCATTCGGCAGATTCCGGTTTAACTTTACGGGACCATTAATCTCTAAAAATGTTGGTATCATGTCTCTGGATTTATCCTTATCGGCAACCCATTCACCGCCAATGATCCAACCCGGTCCGCCAAAATTGAATGCTACTTCCATCCC
>QILJ01000097.1 GCA_003233295.1 Ignavibacteria bacterium
TTGTTTTTCTAGCCAGCAAATTCAATCCGTTTGATATCAATACCTCACGCTGCTTAAGTTCATCGAACATCTCCTTTGGTATTAGACCAAATTCATAGCCGTATTTCATTAATCGTCTATCGGTATTGTCCTGCCTTAACAGCAAACGATGCTCCGCTCGTGATGTGAACATTCTATAAGGCTCGTTAGTTGACTTACCTACCAAATCATCGATCAAAACTCCGATATATGATTCATTTCTTCCAAGTGTAAATTCTCCCCTTCCTTGAATTTTCAGCGCCGCATTAATTCCGGCAACCAAACCCTGTGCCGCAGCTTCCTCATATCCTGATGTGCCGTTTATCTGTCCGGCAAAATAAAGCCCTTCAATCAATTTTGTTTCCAGAGTTAAGTCAACTTGATAAGGTGGAAAATAATCATACTCCACGGCATAACCCGGTCTTATCATTTCGGTATTTTCCAGACCTTTAATAGCATGCACTGCTTCAAGCTGTATATCTTCAGGAAGTGATGTAGAAAAGCCATTCAGATATATTTGATCAGAAGTTAATCCTTCCGGTTCAAGAAACAACTGATGCGCCGGTTTGTTCTAACAATCTTATCTTCAATAGAAGGACAATAACGCGGACCGGTTCCGTGAATTAATCCGCTGAATAACGGCGAGCGGTCAAATCCTTTTTCTAATATACGGTGAACATTCTCATCCGTATAAGTAAGATGACAGCTGACCTGTTCCAAAAATGGGAAATTCTTTTTATCGGTTCTCAATGAAAAAGGTTCGGGACTTATATCACCGGGCTGCTCTTCCAAAACGGAAAAATCAATTGAGCTTGCCCGCAATCTCGGTGGAGTTCCGGTTTTAAGCCTTCCATATTCAAACCCCATATCTATCAGCAATTGATTGAGTTAACCCTGTTGCTGAAGGCTCCTTGTATCTGCCTCCAATTTGAGGAGTTGGCCCGGTGTACATTAATCCATTTAAAAATGTTCCAGAGGATATAATAACCGCCTTACATTTTATTTCTTCCCCGGATTTCGTTTTAACCCCTACTATTTTCTTTCCCTCTTCAATTACCTTAGTTACCGAGTCCTCTAAGATCGTTAAATTCTCAACCATCGAAACAACCCAGCTTGCCTCTCGCTCATACAACGCTCTATCGGATTGACAGCGTCCCGCCCATACAGCCGGTCCCTTCGACTTGTTGAGTATTCGGAACTGTATTCCTGTCTTATCGGCAACTAATCCCATCATACCCCCTAGAACATCAACCTCGTGGACTAAATGCCCCTTAGCGCTTCCCCCAATCGCCGGATTACACGACAATCGTCCGAAGGCGTTTTTATCCATTGTTATAACGGCAGTTGAAATCCCCATTTTTGCCGCAGCTATTGCGGCTTCAATTCCTGCATGCCCGCCACCGACAACAATTATATCAAATTCTTTCATTTTTTCCTTTTTGTTTCACGTGAAACAATTTTACTCTCCGGTAATTTTATGTTTTTCATGATTTATGTTTCACGTGGAACATTCATAATTTTATTTTACTTTCCAATACAGAATTTTGAGAAAATATTGTTCAAAATGTCGTCTGTTGTTACTTTTCCAATTATTTCACCCAAGTGTTCTTCAGCCAACCTTAAATCAACGGAGATAAACTCTCCAGTCATTTTGTTCATCAATGAGCTTTTGGCGTCTTCCAAACTTGCTTTTGCTTTTTTCAAAGCATTATAATGACGAATATTAGATACAACAGCGCTTTTCTCTGTATAATTTTTAATAGTTCAAATAATTCTTTAATTCCTTCACCAGTTAATGCCGAAATCCGAAGGTCTGTTTCAATATTTATTTTTCTGTCAAGATCAATTTTATTCAATATTGAAATTACTTTCTCCTCTTTCGTAAGATTAATCAACTCATTGAACAACTCTTCCGAATAACCATCAAGCACATCGTTAATAAAAAGAACAATGTCGGCTTCTTTAACCGCTTCTCTGCTTCTTTCAACACCTTCTTTTTCAATTGTGTTTTCTGTCAGTCTAATACCGGCAGTATCAAAAAGTCTGAACAAAACACCATCAATTGAAACCTCCTCACGAATTATATCTCTGGTAGTTCCAGGAATTTCACTCACAATTGCCCTTGACTCTTTCAGCATATAATTCAAAAGCGATGACTTACCCACATTCGGTCTTCCGACAAGCGCGACATTAATTCCCTCACGGATTATTCTGCCGAACGAATATGTATTTAACAGTGATTCTATCTCTAAAATTATTCTATCAGTTTTTTCTATTGCTTCTTGTGAGGATAAAAACTCTACGTCTTCTTCGGCAAAATCTAACTCCAACTCCAGCAGAGACGAAACCGACAACAGGCTTGCTCTAAGCTCTTCAACTTTTTGAGATAAAATTCCGTCAAGTTGGTTTCTTGCTCCCCGCAGAGAAGCTTCTGTCCGTGCATTGATTATATCTGCAACCGCCTCTGCTTGGGCAAGATCTAGTTTGCCATTCAAGAAGGCTCGTTTCGTGAATTCTCCCGGCTCAGCTAACCTTGCTCCTCTTGATGTCAGTAGCTCAATTATTTTTTTTACAACAATTGTGCTTGAGTGTGTACTTATTTCAACCGAGTCTTCGCCTGTGTATGAATTTGGGTTGACGAAAACTGACACAAGCACATCATCAATCACCTCGCTTTGTTCCGAGATAATCTTTCCATAATGAATTGTATGCGTTGCGGCTTTAGTCAATTTTATCTTACCCTTAAACACGCTATCCAAAATATTTATACTACCGTCGCCGCTAATTCTGATTACCGAGATTGCTCCATCCCCTGCCGGAGTTGCCTGCGCTATGATTATTTCTTCATTCATTAGATTATATCAACAAAAATTAATTTTATAAAAACTTTAAATATAATAAGTTTTAGGGTCATTTACAAATGCGAGTTTTCTGTAACTTATTATAATATAACGATTTACGCACGCGTGTGTTTTGTTTTTATCCCAAGCCATTGCTTTATAATGGTAAAACAATTGCAAAAATATGTTTTATTCTTTTTCAGTACTGTCCGATAAATAATTCTTCTATCAATAAATTTTAATCCACCAAAAGCGGACATGGGATGACCGCTAAATTTTTTTATATGATTATCCAGTTAACTCCGAAGCTAGTACTATATTCATATATTTTTATTGGAACACAGATCATTATGATAACTATGATTTTTTAAGA
>QILJ01000100.1 GCA_003233295.1 Ignavibacteria bacterium
ATAATTAAATGTCACAAACTTTAAAAGTAATCTCTCCGATTGATGGAAGTGTTTACTATGAATGCGAGATGCATACTCAAAAAGATATCGATGCCGCTTTAACATCTGCAACAAAAGCTCAAAATGAATGGAAAGAACGTCCGGTCTCAGAAAGAAAGGAATATATTAATAAGTTCATCGAAGCATTCAAAAGCATTAAAGAGAAAATCAGTGAAGAACTGACATGGCAAATGGGTCGTCCGATTAGATACTCCCCGCTCGAAGTAAATGGAACTATAGAGCGTGCAACTGGAATGGTCAACTTGGCAGAGAGTTCATTGGCTGATGTACTTGTTGAAGAGAAGAAAGGGTTTAATAGATATATCAAAAGAGAGCCGTTGGGGGTTGTGTTCGTTGTGCCGGCATGGAATTATCCTTATTTAATTGCTGTAAATAGTGTTGTCCCAGCTTTATTAGCTGGTAATGCAGTATTATTAAGACATTCGGCTCAAACACCTTTAGTAGCTGAACGTTTTGCAGAAGCGTTTGAAAAAGCAGGACTTCCCGAAGGACTTTTCCAATATTTACATTTATCGCATGAAGATACTGCAAATGTGATAAAAGATCATCGTATTAACTTTGTTGCTTTTACTGGCTCAGTAAGTGGCGGTTATCAAATTCAAAAAGTTGCTGCTGAGAGATTTATTGGAGTAGGTTTGGAGCTTGGCGGGAAAGATCCTGCATACGTGAGACCAGACGTTGATTTGAACTATGCCGTTGAAAACCTTGTTGACGGTGCATTCTTTAATTCCGGACAATCATGCTGTGGAATTGAACGAATTTATGTACATGAATCCGTTTACGATCAATTTGTTGAAGGATATGTTGAACTGACAAAAAAATATATTTTAGGAAATCCCCTTGATAAGGAAACAACTTTAGGTCCGGTTGCCAAACGAAGCGGAGCAGAGCTAGTGCGTAAACATATTAAAGATGCTGTTGCTGCCGGTGCAAAAGCTTTGATTGACGAATCTCTATTCCCGGAAGCAAAGGTAAATACAAACTATTTAGCTCCTCAAGTCTTGGTTGATGTTGATCATTCTATGGATGTTATGTACGAAGAGAGTTTTGGTCCAGTTGTCGGTATTATGAAAGTTAAAGATGATGAAGAAGCTCTTAAATTAATGAATGACAGTCCCTACGGATTAACTGCTTCAATCTGGACTGAAAATGAAGATAAAGCAATAGAAATAGGTAATAAGGTAAATACCGGAACTTGGTATATGAACCGCTGTGATTATCTTGATCCTTATTTAGCTTGGGTTGGAGTTAAAGATTCCGGCAGAGGCTGCTCACTTTCCAGAGTTGGATATGAGCATTTGACCAGACCAAAGAGTTATCATTTAAAAGTTCAGCATTAGTTTAAAATATACTGTCATTGCGAATTCAACGTTTTTTGTTGAATGAAGCAATCTATTTAACGACAGATTGCTTCGGACAAAACCCTCGCAATGACATAGTGAAAAAATCGTAAAGACGTTCGTTGATTTATAAATTGGCGGGATTAGGATTAAGAAAAAATTAGGAGAAATATAATGCCATTATCAAGACATACTTATAGTTTCCCGACCAGAATGGAATATGGTCCGGGTGCTTTAGCCGATCTGCCGAAGATAATTAAGGGCGAAGGTCTTTCAATCGGTTTGCTTGTTACCGATCAAGGTATTGAAAAAGTAGGACTAGCTGATAAATTACGAAAACATTTTGCCGATGAAGATATAACAATTCACAGCTATAGTGATGTGGTATCAAATCCAACAGAACAAAATGTTATTGAAGGAACAAAAATATTTAAAGAAAACAACTGTGAATTTATAGTAAGTCTCGGCGGCGGCTCTCCTATTGATGTTGGTAAAACTATAAAGGTAACAGCAGTTCACGATGAACCCCTTGAAAAATTGGATGATACAAAAGGCGGCGATAAATATATTGTTAATGAAATGCCTCCTTTTTACGCAATTCCAACAACTGCAGGCACAGGAAGTGAGGTCGGTAGAAGCAGTGTAATCACAGTTGAATCAACCAACAAAAAGACAATAATCTTTTCACCTAAAATGATGCCCGATATTGCAGTGCTTGATCCGGAAATAACTTTATCACTTCCGGCAAAATTAACCGCTGCTACTGGTGTTGACGCTTTTGTTCACAATTTGGAAGCATACATTATGGATGTCTTTCATCCTTTTGCAGATGGTTTAGCAAAGGAAGGAATTTACCGATGCTTCAAATACTTGCCAATTGTTATTGAGGATGGGAACAACGTTGCCGCTCGCGGTGAAATGCTGATGGCTTCTGCAATGGGCGCCACCGCTTTCCAAAAAGGGTTGGGAATAAATCATTCTATTGCTCATGCGCTCAGTGTGTATTACAATACTCATCACGGACTTGCAAACGCTGCAGTTCTTGTTGAAGTAATGAAGTATAACATCACCGATGAAAAAGTGAACCAAAAGATGGCTGCACTTGGAACATTACTCAATACTGAGAATGATGCAATGTCCGTAATCTCAGAAATTGAAAAATGGCTTAAGAAAGTTGGTATGCCCACTGACTTAAAAGAGATCGGTATTAAAACGGAAGATATTGAGGGTATCGAGGAATATGCGATGGGCGATCCTTGCCGTCCGCTTAATCCGAAACCAGTTGTTAAAGGTGATGTAAGAAAAATAATTGAAAATTTATTAAAATAAAGAAGGTGAGAATAATCTAATATAAACTCTATATTTTAGACAAATTGCTTTTAGAAATGTTACACTTGGTTGACGTAGCATTCTTTTTCTATCAAATAAATATTAGTATATTAAAAATAATAATAGAGTTATAATAAGTGTAGATTGTACGAAGCCAACTAGGAAAGGAAACTTATAAACATGATCAAAGCAATAACATTTGATCTTTGGGATACTGTATTCATTGACGATTC
>QILJ01000481.1 GCA_003233295.1 Ignavibacteria bacterium
GTTGCTTAGAGTTTTACAAGAAAAAGAATATGAACCGCTTGGTGCTACGGAATCTATTAAAGCAAATGTAAGAGTGATCTCCGCTACGAAAGAGAGTTTGTTTAAACTTGTTCAGAAAAATGAATTCAGAGATGATCTCTATTTCAGATTGGACGTTGTAAAAATCGAATTGCCTTCACTTGCCGAAAGACGGGACGACATTCCGCTATTGATAAATCATTTTGTCGAGAAATTCAATCATAAAACTGATAAACTTATCACGGGGGTTTCCAACAAAGTTTTGGAAACACTTATGTATTATGATTTCCCGGGGAACGTTAGAGAATTAGAAAATATTATTGAACATGCATTTGTTATGTGCTCGGATGATCAGATTAAATTCAGGCATCTTCCTCTTGAAATTCAAGAACAGCGGAAGAATCATAACCTCAATGTGGATCCAAAACCAATTGAAGATTCCGAATGTAAAATTTTAATGGAAACCTTAGAAAAACATAATTGGAATAAAGTCAAAACTGCCGAAGAACTTCGCCTTCACCGCACAACTCTGTGGAGAAAGATGCAGAAGTACGGTCTGATCGAAAATAAAAATAAGTACTGAACAATCTTTCACAACAATTTCTTCCTGCTTTACTTTTATAAAGTATCATAAGTGAAACAGTTGCAGCAACACAGTTGCACAACTGCAACGCTTACAATTATTTGCCATCCAAAAACCTTTTTTAAAGCTCAAAATCAGACATTTAATGTTGGCTCGCAAGTTGCATTTTGTTTTATAAACAAAAAATATTTTAACTATGAAGACAATTGCAATACCGGTTTTCGGCACCAGAATTTCACCTAGGTTAGACTATACCGTAAGTATGCAGTTGATCACGATTGAAAGCGGTTCTATTAAAGATCGAGAAACAATAAAGTTAATAGCGCACAGTAGTCTGGAAAAAATAAATATGCTGTTAGAGCTGCGCCCGGATGTGATTATCTGCGATGGTGTTTCGAAGCTAAGCTACGATAAATTAATAAATCATGACATCAAGGTTTTTCCTTGGGTTCATGGTGAAGTTGATATTGGGTTCATGGTGAAGTTGATACAATAATTAAAAAATTTCTCCAGGGAAAATTAAGACAGTCAAATATCCAAGATCAGCCGGGTAAAAAAATAGCGGACAATAAATTTTAATAATCTTATATAGGTGAGGAAATAATGGCAGTACAAAATCGGCGTGATTTTCTAAAATCAGCTGCATTAATCGGAGCAGGCGCAGCCGGACTTTCGGCAGAAAAAGTTCATGCGGAAGTTTTAGAAGCAACCCCTGATGATAGAATGGGCGTTTTGGTTGATACGACCGTCTGCATAGGCTGCAGAAGCTGTGAGTGGGCTTGCAAGAAGGCGCATTCTTTAGAAGCCGGTCAGCTTCAATCTTACCAGGAAGATCGCTCGGTATTTAAAAAAGAGCGCAGACCAAGCGACAAAGCGCTGACAGTTGTGAACGAGTATAATGTTAATAATATCTCATCATTACCGGTTGATGTTAAAGTACAATGCATGCATTGCGAAGATCCTGCTTGTGTTGCATCCTGCATCGTAAATGCTTTCACAAAACATAAAGACGGAACAGTAACTTGGGATACGAATAAATGTATCGGCTGCAGATACTGTATGATCGCATGTCCTTTCCAAATACCGGTATTTGAGTATTCAAAAGCTATTCAGCCGAATATTATGAAGTGCGATTTTTGCTATGACCGTACTAAGGACGGCAAACTTCCGGCTTGTGTTGATATATGTCCTGTTGAGGCGCTAACTTACGGCAAACGGAATGAACTGATTGCTTTAGCTAAAAGCCGAATAAAAGTTAAACCTGAAAAATATGTAGATCATATTTACGGAGAATACGAAGTTGGAGGGACTTCTTGGCTATACTTAGCCGGAGTTGATTTCAGTAAATTAAATTTTGTACCGCTTGGTAACGAATCCGCACCGGGTGTTTCCAGGGAAATTCAACACGGACTCTTTAAGTATTTTGTTCCGCCTATTGCAATATATGCGCTACTTGGTGGAATTATGTGGCTGACCAAAAAGAGAGAATCAAACGAGGAGGAGATATAATGGAAGAACTATTAAAACCAACTCCTTTGAAGAACAAATATATAACTCCGGGAGTTATTGTCTTGGTAGTCTTGGCTCTAAATGGGATTATCTTTTTAGCCATCAGATTACTGTATGGTCTCGGGGCAGTAACAAACTTGGATACTCAGCATCCGTGGGGTATCTGGATTGCGATTGATGTTGCATGCGGTGTTGCATTAGCTGCCGGGGGATTTACAACTGCTGCTCTTAGTCATGTGATTCATCGTGATAAGTATGCAGCGCTGATAAGACCCGCACTTCTTACTGCAATGCTTGGTTACACTTTTGTAGCCTTTGGAGTAATGATAGACCTTGGGCGATGGTATTATATCTGGCATCCGCTGATATTCTGGAACGGAAATTCACCGCTGTTTGAAGTCGGTATTTGTGTGATGTTCTATCTCACAGTTCTCTACATAGAGTTTTATAGGCAGAGTATTTCTTCCGGGAATACTTGCAAGATTCAACAAACAGATAGATTTATTATTACGTGCTTTAAGCAGGGGATTATCCAAAACAATGTTCATCTTTGTAATTGCCGGTGTTGTATTATCAACACTGCATCAATCATCATTAGGAACATTAATGGTTGTTGCCGGCTCAAAAGTTCACCCGCTATGGCACACGCCAATTTTACCTTTGCTGTTTCTCCTTTCTGCTATTGCGGTAGGTTTTCCGATGGTCATCTTCGAATCACTTATTGCTTCACGGTCTTTTAAACTGAAACCGGAGTTAAATCTTTTATCAAGTTTAGCAAAAATTATAGGACCGTTACTATTCATCTATTTTGCATTCAAAATTGGAGATATGGTTATTAGGGGTACATATGTTTATTTGGCGGTAGTTAATACCGCAAGCGTGATGTTCACTATTGAATTGGTTGTTGGCGTGATAATTCCGCTTAGAATGTTCTTCTCGGAAAAAGTGATAAAAACAAGGTGGGGATTACTTATTGCGTCATCATTAGTGATATTCGGTGTGGTAATTAATAGGATTAACACATTCCTGGTATCATATAATCCGCCGTATGCTGTTAAAAGTTATTTCCCATCGGTCGGAGAAATATCCGTTACGGTCGGAATGATTGCATTGCTAATATTGCTATACAGAGCAGCGGTGCTGATCTTCCCCGTAATCAGTAAACCGGATAAAAAGTTAGTTCCGCAATCGAAATATGAAATTAGAGGAGGTCAATCATGAGAATCCTGAAATTCTTCCTCGTTATTGTTTTTCTATTATCAACATTTTCATACGGACAGAAAAAGGTTTTAGAATCTCACAGGCTTGATAAAGTAGATTGTCAAACTTGTCATAAGTGCAAATTTCCAACTGCAAAGGATCCGTGCCTGTGGCCGTGTGCCCGATTTGAATTAATGAGTACATATAAATTCTCGGATAAGTATCCCGGTATAGTAAAAATTGACCGGTTAGAAAAAATATACGAACCGGTTGTTTTCTCGCATGGCATTCATGCTGATATGTCGCATATAAGCGGCGGCTGTACACAATG
>QILJ01000391.1 GCA_003233295.1 Ignavibacteria bacterium
AATAAAATTGAGTTGCGCATTTCTTTACCTGAATATTACTGAGTATTTTAATTTTTTAATCTCTATAAACAACAGCCGATAAATACCCTACAACGCTTGAAGTATCACCGGAAACATCACTTGAATCTGTGTGTGAAATCACTTCAGCTTTGCTTTCTCGTTGAAGACCTGCCCCTTTCATAAATGCAACAATTCCGCCGCCGCCGCATGCCTCACATTGATGAGTTTCCAGATCCGACATCAATCCTTCGTAATCAAAATTATTGATGTGATCTATAACAATAGAATCAAGTTGATCGGCTTTATATTTTTCATGGAAATGTGACAGGTCGGAACTGACCACAACTACAATATCTTCGTCCATTGTTTTGGAAAGCGAGTAAGCAAGGTCATCAACAAATTTTCTGCTCTGATCTCCTATCACGATCGGGACAATTGAAAATTCCTCTTGGATCATCTGCAGAAACGGAAGTTGTACTTCCAAAGCATGTTCGGCTCTATGTCCTTCAACACCCCAGAAAATATTATTCCCGTTTTCAATTATCTGTTCCGAAAGTTTTTTATTTATCGGGGTAATTCCGAGCGGAGTTTTATACGCATCTCCGTTGTATATTGAAATTCCATGAAAATATTCTCTATGACTGGGAGAAATAATGATCACGGTTTCAAAGTTTACATCACGTCTTAAAACATTGTAAGCGTAGGCGGCGCTTTTCCCGGAATAAATATACCCGGCATGAGGTGAGATTATGCCGACAACGTTTTCGTAATGTTTCCTGGGCTTGTTTACCTCGAGCAGAAGTTCAAGCTCTCTTCTTAATTCTACTTCACCGGCAGGATAAAACATTCCTGCAACCGATGCCTCTCTAATTGCTTTCATTTTTAAACTCCTTTTCTGAAAACACTTCCGCGGTGAACATTTCTATATTTAAAACTCTTTCACGCCATAGGTCATGGTGAAATCCTGCCTTTTGGCAAAGTGCGGAAAGATATTCCTCTTTGCTCATACCATGTTCAATTGGAACTTGCGGCAGAAGTAATCCCCTGCGACCGCTTTCCGATAAGATCAAGCCGTGTTTTCCCAATACAATATCATCGTAACTCTTCATCGGGAACGGTTCGGAAAGGATAGATATTTCGATACTGATAAAATTGAATTCTTCCCAAGTTAATTTAGGAAATCGAGGATCACCAATAGCAGCTTGGACTGCAGCGTCTTGAACAGTTTGGTATAACGGTAAATTGGAAATAATATATCCGATGCATCCTCGCAGATTATTATTGATTGTTAAAGTAACGAAAGCCCCTTTCTGTGTGTTGAACAGCGGATGAGCTTCCAAATCAATTTCAGGAGGTTTCGTCTGCCGGAAAAGTGATCGAATAGAGCTGCGGGCGAGTTGAAGAAGTATCTTCTTTTCTTCATTACTTATGTTCATGTTACTGCCTCCGATTATTCAGCAAGTTCATAAACAATAACCTGATTCTTATCCAGCAAATTTTTATATACAAAGAAAGAATCCGGTGCAAAAGCGTTTAAGTTAGTGTTTAGTATTTCCTTAAAAACTCTTTTTCTCTTAGATATATTAAAAACTACAAAGGAATTAGTCAACTGATTAATTTTATTTTTTGCATGATAGTTACATAAGAGAAAATTCCCATATTGTAAATATTCTACATTGCCAGTGATAGAAAGTTTCTCGATCTCGGAGTTTAGTAATTTATCAATTATCGGATCAGATGTTGTTCCATAGTAAAATTCAGGGAATTGATAGTTTGAGTAATCTAATTCACTATCGGCGATATTTTTTAATTCGTTTATATTTGGAGGATTGTTCCCTAGATCCTCAATTAGTTCACCGGTTTGAATATCCAATGTAAAGACTTTCTTCCCTTCAAATAATTCTTGGTATGAATATATTTTGTTCTCCAGAATGAATAAAAATGCATAAGATTCATTTTCCCACACAACTTTTTGTGTGTTTATATCGAATGCAAAAATCCCTTTATGTCCGGGCATATCAGGCTTTGCAAATTTATGAAACAGAATTAAATCATTATGGATTGCTTCAATTCCAAGCCAGTATTTTTCATCCATCTGCCGGTTTGTAAAAATAGGTTTACCATCCAAAACATGGAAACAATGGAAGAATGCTTCCTTTTTATCCGTATCTCTTGTTTCGATTAATAATTTATCTGTATCGGTCAGTTTTATCCGCCAGACTTGATTACCGTCACTGTATGAATATTTCTTTTTTAACTTCATCTGCTTTTACTTTTAGTTTCAATAATTTATTTTTCTGGCTGAGTTCTAAGCAAGTCAGCAATATATTAAGTTTAACTTGAACTACTCCGTAGTTCCTTTTAGTTTTATCATATCTAACCACGGATTTCATCCGTGGTTATTAAAACTTTGACTGCTTCGCAGTCAATAAGAACTGTGAAACAGTTCAAAATATAGTAACTATGGGTAAAACCCATAGCTAAAAAGAAACAAAAAACAATATA
>QILJ01000074.1 GCA_003233295.1 Ignavibacteria bacterium
GTTGTGTAAATATCCGAGATCACCCACTTGTTCAGATTTATTATTTTGTTGCTGGTATTATAAAACTCTATCCACTCCGGTTCACCGTTTATCGGCGAATACATTATTTCATTTATCACTAATATTTTTGGGGGATAGCCGAGTGAAATTTCAGCATAAAGTTTGTTGTTGGCGGTAACTTGATCTTTATTTGAAATAATTTCAACTAAAAACGCATATGTCCCTTTGATGGAATCAATTGCGTAATTAAATTCTATAGTTGTTGAATCTCCTTCATTCAACAAAATTAAATTGCTTTCTTCCAAGAGTTGGAAATTTGTGCTGTCAAGATTAACATCTTCGAACAACTTGAGTGAAAAGGTTAGTTCATTCTTTCCAATATTCCTGATGACAGCGAAAACATTTACGCGTTCGCCGTATAAAGGAAAGCTGGGGTTGAAATCTATACGCGATATTTCAACATCAAAATCACGTTGAGTAATTGAGTTGATCATTCCAGGCGTTCCTCCCGAATCAAGTTTTGCTGTTCTCCAATTCGTGGACCCGCTCTAATGATACCCCGTTTTTCCCACCCCAGCTAGAATAGAATTCAAGCGAATCAATCACTCTGTTCAGCGAATCCAAAATCATTACTCTATCACCGGTGTTGTTAAGATTAGGGAAACCGGAAATTATAAAACTTAATGTATCACCATAAATTGTAATGAAGGAAGAATCCTTGGCAACAATAAAATATTGATGTGGGAGAAACATCATGTCATCATCAATTACTTTTGCTGTATCAATTGTTTTACTGCTCCTATTGTATAACTCAATCCATTCCGGCTCTGGACTTTTGGGAGTATACATTATTTCGTTGATAACTATGTCGTTTCTTATTTCATTTATTGCAACTCCGATAAAATCAAGAAATGCAGAATTGTTTTCGTTGTTCAAGTCATCATTATATATTAGTTCAGCTATATAATAATTTGTTCCGACGTTATAATTCGATATTTCAGCATAAAGAATTGTGCTGTCGTTAGGAGCTAAACCGGTTTCATCAAACTGATATACAAATTCATTCTCCTGGGCAATAGAATCGGCGTTAAGGTCATAAAATATTCTAAGACTATAATTTGCTGAAGGGTTCTTTCCAACATTCTTAACCACGACATTTAATTTTGCCGCCGTACCAATTATAGAATAATCATCCTCTGAATAAAATTGCTCAATAGCCAAATCATATTCTCTCGGAGTAATGGAATTTATAACACCAGGCGTTCCTCCCGAATCAAGCTTTGCGCTTCCCCAGTTGGTTGAATCGGTTGATGGAAATTCACTGTCAATCCGCTCTAATGATACTCCGTTTTTTCCCGCCCCAGTCCGGGTTAAACTCAAGCGAGTCAATTACCCTGTTCAGTGAATCCAAAACCATTACTCTGTCACCGCTGTTGTTAAGATTTGGAAAACCGGAAATTATAAAAGTTAGTGTATCACCATAAATAGTTATAAATGACGAATCCTTTGCAATAACAAAATATTGATGTGGGAGGAATATCATGTCATCATCAATTACTTTTGCTGTATCAGTATTGTCTGCTACTTGATAATTTTTCAGGTTAATTGTTTTGTCACTTCTGTTGTAAAGCTCAATCCATTCTGGCTCCGGGTTATGAGGTGCATACATTATTTCGTTTATCACGATGTCATTTTTTGTCTCGTTTGTTTCAACCCCGATAAAATCAAGAAATGCAAAATTGTTTTCAATGTTCAAATCTTCATTATATATAAGCTTTGCTATGTAGTAATTCTGACCGACATTATAATCGAACAGCTCTACATAAAGATTTGAGCTATCGTTCGGCGCTAAGCCCGTTTCATCAAACTGATAAACAAACTCACTTTCTTGTGCGACAGAGTCGGCATTTACATCGTGAAATATTTGTAGCGAATAATTCCCGGATGAATTTGTACCAAGATTTTTAACTAAAGCATTTATCTTTGCCGGTTCGCCAACGAATACGAAATCACTTTCAACATAGAATTGATCAATGGCTAGGTCATATTTCTTTGGAGTAATAGAGTTCACTTTCCCGGGTGTTCCCCCTAAGCGGCTTATGCTGCTTCCCCAATTTGTACTGTCGTTGCTATTGCTGCCCGGATTGATTCTTTCAAGTGAGTGACCATCTTGTCCGCCCCAGGTAGGATTATAGTTAAGGCTGTCAATATTTCTTTTCAAAGAGTCAAGCAGCTTAAGATCATCTCCGCTATTATTAAGTGAGGGAAGATTAATAACAATAACAGGAGATGTTATTGTATAAAAATAATGGATGTTTTCATCGCTGGATATTACTATATATCCCTTCGATTGAATAAAAAAGGTTGTATCAATAATTATAGGCGATGAAGTTCTATCTGTTATTCTCCAATTGTGAAGATTGATTACAGAATCACTGCGATTATAAATTTCAATCCATTCCGGTTCTCCACTGGTTGGCTTATACATTATTTCGTTAATTATTAAGTCGTTGTAATTATTTAGCTTCGGAAGAATTGTAATGTTAGTTGATATTATATTGTTGGATGTTTTCTCATCAAGATTATAATCCACGACAGCAAAAAGATTAAAAGTTCCAATTGGCAAACTATTTGATTGACCAATTAATTCTGTTGAATCATGAGGAGCTAAAGCGGTAAAATTCTGTGTAATAATTATTTCATCTTGTTGAG
>QILJ01000466.1 GCA_003233295.1 Ignavibacteria bacterium
ATTTCTTCGGTCGGTTGCATTTTTATCGCTATACTTTGTTTTGAGTATACTAAGATAACAAATATATTGCTGTAATGCTTAGAACTTAGCCGTATTTACTAGATTAATGTACCCAGAAGCATTTGGTTATACGGATATTTACACAATAGATGTAGATGGTAAAAACGAAAAGAGGATTACCAAAACAATGAGTCTTTCAGAGATGTGGGCTAGTTTTTCTTGTGATAATCTGAGCTCTTTGCTGCGGAGTATAATAAAACAGAGTATCTTTATTGGAAATAACCGGATAACCAATAAGTCTTTTGTTAATTGAGTCAAAGTTTGATACAACTTTATTGTTCGAAACTTTTTTTATGGAATCTGTTGACCCGCTTGTTTGTGCAAATATCAGGGTAGAGATCAAAAAAAAATATTAATTTTTTGTTTCGAACTTTCAATTATCTAATTTTGTGTTTGTTGGTAATTGAGATTATAATATATAAAAACTAGCACACATTATCATTTTTAGTAAAACTATTTGGATTGTACTGAATTTTATTTTTCATTAGCTTTCATCAACAAAAATATAATTGACTTATGAAAAACTCATTTAAGAACCTACATTTCTCATATTTCCTTTTCTTGGGATTAATAATTCTAACTTTTAGCTGCACCGATAAACCTTCTGAAAAAAAATCAAATATAAAATCAGCTGCAGCAGCTCCGACTGAAGGAGTTTTTTACATAGATAGTGTTTATGTAAAGAATGATCACCCCTATGCAGTTGTTGATATGATTGAGTACGAAAACAAAATTGATTCAAGCAGTCAAATCATGCAGAATAAAATTGAACTTCCTAACGGTTATTATATAATCAATAAAAAAGTTGAACCAATTGAAAAAATAATAGCTGATTCAGTAATTATTACTATGCAGACGTTAAATTATGATGAGTATGGTAATTTTAAGTTCAATGAAAAGGTCAATCTTGATGAATTTATAAAAACATTTAGTAACCCGGATAATAAGAGATATAAGCATATTCCATTCAAAATTACATTTTCAAATCACAGGATCATTTCAATTGCCGAGATATATATTCCTTAGGTACAATTTTTGAGCCGAATCTATTCAAATAGAAACTAGTAATATTATTAAAACGGAATAACAGAGATAGAAATGAAAAAGTATTTATTAAGTATAATTTTTTTAGCAAGTAATTTATTTGCATCACCAAACTTTGAAATCATTTACCAGCAAGAATACAAAAACTTGCCTTTCAATATTGAGATTGAAAATTCAGGTATTTATTCAATTGCATCATTCGATGTAAACAGCGATACTGTTTTGTTTTCTTCTTTTAATGTTCCTGGAATTTACAAATTTCACTCAGATAAATTTATAAGCAGAACAAATGTAAGCGTTTCTTGGCAAAATTAAAACGACTTCAGTTTTTACCCTAAATAAATTTTCTGACCAAAAAGAAGTGACACAGTTATTATACAGAAAAAACTTCCTTGAAAAAGATTCCTATCTAGTTGACAACAACGGAGAGCTTGCGGGAATAAATAACGAAAAAATATTCGTCAGAGTTAAAGACAGAAACAGTTTGATAATAGAAACCGAAAACATTGCTTTACCTCAAAGCATTACTTTGCAATTTCCGAATAATTTATCGTACGCAGATTTGATTGGGATTGATGCCGAGGGAAATTTGTTTTTAATCATAGAAAAATATTTGAATGAAATACCTCTGAAGGTTTCAAGAGAAGTTTATACTTTATCAAATAACGGAGATATTCTTTCAGTTCTACAACTCCCCAATATAAAATATTTATATACGCTCAAAGATATCCAAATTGATTCTGATGGTAACCTGTATCATCTTCTTTCAGATATCGACAAAGTAAAAATCATTAAATGGTCAGGACTTACAGAGAAGACATCCGGCGTTATACGATATACTTCTGAATATGACGAAGAAATTCACTTCAATGATTTTGTTCCAATTGAAGAAGCTGCAACCCAGATCCCGAATAAAATTGAAGGAGCATATGAAGTTGCCAGCAGAACCGAGGCTCTTAGAATTGCAGATACTTATGTTGTTCATCAATATTTTTGTAACTCTAGTAACTTAGCGCCAACTGATGTTACTGGTCCCGACGGTGATGTTGTAAGAACCCCTGATTGGTTAATAGTTGGAATGAATGCCAGAATCCCCTATAAGTGGGGCGGATTCAATACAATAGCTCAATTCGATGCCGGGCTACAAAACGGAACCGGAGATATAAACACTAACGGAGTTTCCTCTTATGCTGTTGGCGTTGATTGTTCAGGTTATGTGAGCAGATGCTGGCAGATGAGTTACCATGCATCCACAGCTTATATGCCGGAAATCACAACTCAGTATGCAAGTTGGGACGATCTTAAACCGGGCGATGCAATTCACAAGGTCGGGCATGTACGTTTATTTGTTGAACGAAATATTAACGGAAGCTTTAAAGTTGTCGAATCAACCGGGCGAGGATGGGGCGTTTCGTACTGGAGCTATACAACCTCAGATCTGGGCGCTTATACTCCAAGATACTATAACAATATGGTTGACAGTTATAATGCTCAAAGACCGACTTTCACAGATGTTCATCAAGTTGATGAAAACACCGTAGAACTAAATTGGAATTGTGATAATAATGGAATTCTAGGTTACAGAATTTATGGATCATCAAATGGAAATAACTGGGTGTTGGGCATTGATGAAAACACATCTCAAACGACAAGTATCCAGATCCC
>QILJ01000313.1 GCA_003233295.1 Ignavibacteria bacterium
TCGCAAGCTTTTGTATCACATCTTCTGTTTTATCTCCGGCAGTTAATATAACTTTGTAAAGATAAACACCATTGGCAATAATATCACCGTCCTCGTCTCTTCCATTCCAATAAATTTTATTGAAATCGTAATTGAGATCAGTTGCAGATATTTTAATATCTTTAATCAATCTTCCTGCAATAGTGTAGATCTTAATTTTCATTTCATCGGGAATTTGAGTGAGCTTAAACGTAAAATATGTTTCACCGCTTGTAGGATTAGGATAATTATAAACATACAGCAGCTTTGCTTCATTCGATACGAGAAAGCGCTTTTCGAGTCCGCTTGAATCCGCAATTCTGCAATATTACCAAGCGAATTTTGCCCGAACACTTTTAAGAAATACTCACCATCTTCAAGTTTAGGAGTGTATGTTACAATTGCTTTTGGATTCTCCTCACTAAACTCGATTGAAAGTGCAGCAGGATTATTTGCATAATAAACCGGTTTATCATTTAAGAAGATTGTAACGGCAGATGTATCGGTTATTGGAATAAGAGATTCATCCGACATCTCAATTTTAATTTCCGGATTTGGAGAAATATAATCACCGTTTAAAATATCATTCCCGTCAAACGAGATTTTCAAAGAAGGTTTGGTAGTATCTTGTTTTATATAAAACGGGACTGTATAAAAATTATTATCCTCATAAAGCTCTGTAATTTGTTTATCAGAGTCTATATCAATCAGGAATGTTTTAGCTCCAGTACCGGAAGATGTATTATAATTTATTTCAAAATATTTTCGCTGTTCTGAACTGAGCGAGTCAACAATTTGTTCAAAAATGGTATTGCGTGAATTATCATCATTAATGATCTCCACCTTAACTTTAAAACTATCTGCTGTACTTTCACCAACATTATAAACATAAAAGCTAAGTCCAACATCCTCACCAATAGTAACCGTATCCGCCGTAGAAGAGACAACCTGGTAGTTAGTGCCTAATTCTGGAGGAGGGACAAAGTTAACTCCTAAAGAATAGAATTTGGGTGATTCAAAGGAACTATTGGCAGTAAAGTTCACAGTGAAATCAATTTGCGGATATACGCTTGCATCAATAAAAGATAAATCAGCAGAATCACCTGTAAACGAAACCGTCCCCAAAGTGTCTATTGTGTTATCTGATTTAATACCACGAACCAAATAATCTAAACTTGAGCCAGCGGCGAGTGAATCTGATTTGAAAACACTTTGCCATTCAACCGAATTTTTTATAACGGGTAATTGAATATAACCATCAGTTGCCAATAATTCTTTTGATGTATCTATAGTAGCAGTACCCGTAGTACTCTTGGAAAAATCTTCCGGTACTGTTCCGACAGGGGCCCCTTTAATACCAATCATACTCCAGGAGTCACGCCACCCAATACTATCAACAAGCTCACTTCCAAAAGATTTTATTATTTGTTTCAGACTATCGACACTACCATTAAAATAAACCGACACTTCATCGGTTGCAGCAATTGCTATTATAGTACCTATACCTAAAGAATTCAAATATCCGATTAAAGTATCCTGTTGTCCTCCCGCATAATAATTAAACACTTGCACATTATAAGGTTGTAATGAGAAAGTATCAATAAGTGCAGTAGCGAAACCTCTAAAGAATGTGTTGGGAATATATTCAACAAGGTTATACTGTATTGAAGCAAACGATCCATCATTAAATCCAGCAGAAGTTAATTTAAGTGAATTTGTCTTATTTACAAGTCCCCAGTGATTTGCTAAAGAATCAAATACAACATTGTTTCCATAAACATCCTCTGAAACAAAGGAATGATTAAATAACCATTTAAAATTCTGTTCATTATAATATGAATATGTAGGACTCCATTCAAATTGCTCGGAATTCAATCGTGTACGCCAGTAGTATCGCTGCTGCGGTATTAATCCACTCAATGTTATACGTGTAATAAGCGTATCTAAGTTTTTTATTTGAACAGTTTGATTTGTAAAAGAATCATTCGTTGAATACGCAAATTCTATATCTCCCGGATTGTCGATACTATATATAGTTGGATTTAGTAAAGTAATTAATGATTTTTTTGAAGTGTAAAAACTTTCTGCTTCAACAGGGCGAAGGTTTGTTGAAGAAACAAGAAAGTTTATACTTGCTATATTATCATCTTTAGATATTTCATCGATAAAATTATTCGGATCCATCTCAACACGAAGAGTATGTTCACCAACCAACCCAAAGATAGGTATGACAAAATCTATTGTATCTTTAAACAATGGTGCAGATAAGTTATATTGAATATTAAACAGAGTTGAATCCGAATAAATACCTGTTAGGAGAATATTCAATGAATCGATATCTGCTCTACCCAGGTTTGTAACTACCATTTCAACATTTGCCGAATCATCATTCTCAGTTAATACGGGCTCTAAAATTTTTAGAAAATCAGGTTTAATTACAAAGTTGGGTTTTCCCGGTACAGCAAACTTTATTATTGGGTCGCCTAACAACAGGTTGGTATAGTTATAAAGTCTATTTACTGTGCTGAAACCATACTGATTAAAATTATCCATCTTGGCGAGGAAATGAGTTTTACCAACGCTCGCCGATAGGTTCACAATCAAACGATTATAAAATACTTCGGGCATCCTAAATGCGGTAGAAGTATAACCTAAGCTGGTATTACCCATATATAAAATTGCCTGTCCTCTTTCATCCTGGTTGATAAATAATTCACCAAATGCATCAA
>QILJ01000182.1 GCA_003233295.1 Ignavibacteria bacterium
GTCCAGAGAAAAAATCTTTTTTCTGCCTCCAATGATAAATAGCGGTGGCTCTCTATAATCTTAAAACCTGCCCTTTCAAACAACCTACCCCAATGCGAATGATCTTTAAGACTACATAGGGCAAGGCGCCTGTTTTTGTATCTCCGCCAGAACCGGCTTAGGCCAGAGCATCTTATCTTCCCCAAAAAGGTTACTATCGGGTCTGCATCGCCAAAGGTTCTACCATTAAGAGTGAGATAAAACTTGCCCTTGTCAGGCAAAATTCTATTTGCTTCCGATAATACATCTTCCAAGTCTGCATCCCGGATATGCTCAAGGAAGCAATTCATTAATACGGTATTAAATGTTTCTTTCTTAAACGCCAGGTTTTTGGCATCGCAAACTATTAAATCGGAATAAACTTTTTTCTTTTTAGCCTTCAAGGTATTCCTGAATCTGAAATCCAATCCCACAACCTTAGATTTTGGCAACAGTACCGAGGTAAATATGTCTCCACATCCTAAATCTAAAACCGGCTCTTTAAATTCCCAGGCCGATATAAGTCTGGCCTCTAAAGCTCTCAACAATGCCTTAGATGGGTCCCAGTGATAACGGTAAAGATATTCTTTTAAATAATCTTTCATCTTATAACCCTTGTAAATTTAAGCACCTATGCACCTCGAACAAATTGGCATATGAGAAAATTCTCTTCTTAACTGGGCGTTTCTCAAATCTTTTAACACCTTGCCATTCCATATTCCTTTTAGGGTGTTATGATGAACATTCCCAATAATAAGCTCTCCATCGACATCGTAACAGCAGGCGGAAACATTTCCATTATAATAGACCGAAATATCTCTCCACATCCTTCTGCAAGGCAGAATTTTTTTTAAATGTAAACGAGAATCATTAATTTCGAAGCAACCTTCTTTGCCGGAAATACGATTAGCAAAAGTAGTAAATCTCTGGACATGAATCTTATCATTACCGGATAAAAGAGGATGCCAAAATTCCCTAAATTCATTTATGTTATTTTTATCGTCGTGCATCCGCATAAATTGTATTTCAATAAGGGGTAGAGATAAATTTCTGCTATATTTAAGTTTTAACAACATCCGGCTATTCTCTATTACTCTCTTAAAATCGCTGTCCACACGGATCTCCTGATAGGTATAGGGGTTAACGGTATCAACACATAACCGAATCCTATCCAACCCGGATTCCAATAAATTCAAAGATATTTCTCGGTCTAAAAAGACACAATTTGTACTCAAGCTCAGGGTTGAGTCCCGGCATTCTTTCTTTAGCAAACGGATGGCTTCAATTAAATCAGGATATAGGAGAGGTTCTCCAAAAAGGTGTAACCAAATAATCCTTTTTTTGTTTTCAAAAACGTATCTTTCTGCATATGCCCGACATCCCTCTTCATTTTATCTCGAGGACACATCAGGCATGATAAATTACAATCATTGGTTAGTTCAAGGTTTATATAAAGAGGAAACTGTCTGCAACCCCTTAAAGAGTAGTATAAATTATAAAATTGTTTTAGCATAAATTGCTGCATCTAACTTCAGCTCGCGATCTATTTAAACACCTATAACCGGCGGTTTGAATTCCTTAGTCCAGATTGTTTTCAATGAATTGAGTTCTTTTAACTTCATAATATGTGCCAGCAACAAATAGATGCCGGTACCTATAATTAAGGTAAGTGAAAGCACCGTTAATCTGGATAAAAATCCCCTCAAATATAACAAATTTCCACAGAGCCATTTAATCCCAAAAGCTACTATTCCTACTATTGCTGAATTGAAAATGATTTTACTAATGAACTTTAAAAAAGCTAAACCAAATCTGTGATTTATTACCCTCCCAATATAGCCCATCAGTAATATTCCGCTAAAAATGGATGCCAAAGAGAAGGCTAACGATAAAGCAATGATGGGGTCGGTGTACTTAATCAATATTATATTCAATAAAACATTCATTGTTAATCTCAAAATCAACAGGAAGGAATATTCCCTCATTCCCCTCAATATAATCGCTACCCTAAGCGCTATAGAATCAATCGCCAGTCCCAATAACCCAAAAGAGAAAAGAGCTATTGCCTCTGCAGTCTTATCGGCAGCGCCCCAATCAAATTTTCCATGTAAGAATAAAACCCGGGAGATGAGACCGGATAAAATCATCATCAAAATAGAGACGGGGATGAGAATAAAAAAAATTACCCTGATAAACTTTAAAATCGTGAATTTGAACTCATCAGTATTTGGCAATATCGAACGCTCTACAAAAAAAGGATAAAACAGGTAAATAGTTAAGGTCTCGATAATCAACAAAGGAACCTGCGCAGTCACGTAACCATAATTTAAAATTGATACATCACCCTCATAATGGGAAGCAAAGATGCGGATAACTATCATTATGCTTTCCTTCAGTAATAAAACACTAACTATGATAAAAAATAATTTCCAAATTCCGACGAGATATACATTTGCCTGCGCCTTATTCCTCTTCAGGAAAAATCCTTTTAATGAACCCCGGGAGGTAAATTGGGCCAGCAATTTAGTCAGGCTACCTACCAGAACCCCCAGGGCAACGGCATAGATGCCCAAATAGC
>QILJ01000049.1 GCA_003233295.1 Ignavibacteria bacterium
AATCGCTGTTGATCCGACAAGCCCGTTTACAGGCGGTGCACTTTTAGGTGATCGTGTTCGTATGTCTGAGATCGGTCAGGATGAAGGTGTGTTTATCAGAAGTATGGCAACGCGCGGTAACATAGGTGGTTTAAGTAAAAGAGCTGTCGATGCGGCTGATGTTTTGGATGCTGCAGGTTACGACTTTATAATTTTTGAAACAGTTGGCGTCGGTCAATCGGAACTTGATATTGCTGAAGCGGCTGACACAACTGTTGTAGTGCTCGTTCCGGAATCGGGTGATGCAGTACAAGCAATGAAAGCCGGATTAATGGAAATAGCAGATCTGTTTGTGATGATTGTGATGAACAAAAGCGACAGACCCGGCTCTGAACAGGCAGTTGCTTCTCTTCAAACTATTTTGATGATGAGAGCTCACGATGAAAAAAGCTGGATGATAAATATTATCAGAACCATTGCATCGCAAAATAAAGGTATAGATGAAATTGCAAATGAAATTGAGAGACACAAAGAATATCTTACTTCAAATAATTTGCTTTTAAAAAAACGGGAGCAAAGAACAAAAAACAGGATTAAAAATATTGTTGAAGATAGGATCAGGGAAGAGCTTTGGAGTGAAAGTGGTGAAATTTCTTTAAATTCGTCTTTAGAAAAAGTAGTATATGGTGATTTATCACCCTATCATATTGCAGAGGAGATAATTGAAGATTATAAGAAAAAGAATTGAAATATTATTCCCTCATCAAGTTTAAATTAAATTTATAAATAAGTTATTAATTAGGATTGTTTATGAGTTCCAACCAGCAGCCATTCATTGCAGAATTAACCGAAGACCAGGTAATAATAAAAAATACAATACGAGAGTTCGCCGAAAATAAAATTAAACCGGTTATAATGGAATACGATGAACCTCAGAAATTTCCGATGGAACTATTAAAGGAATTAGGAGAACTTGGATTCTTAGGAATACTTTTTCCTGAAGAATACGGCGGAGCCGGTTTGGGTTACGTGGAATTTGAAATTATAATAGAAGACGCATCGATCCATCAATAGCCCTTTCGGTTGCTGCACATAACGGACTTTGCACAAGTCACATTTATCGTTTTGCAAATGAAGAGTTGAAGAAAAAATATATCCCCGATCTTGCTGCAGGAAAAAAGATCGGTGCATGGGGACTTACAGAACCATTTTCGGGAAGCGATGCTGCGGCTTTAAGAACTGTTGCTGAAAAAGACGGCGACCACTACATTCTTAACGGATCAAAGACTTTTATTACTCACGGTACGTATGGTGAAACTGCTGTTGTAATGGCAATAACCGATAAAGATGCAGGCAAAAAAGGTATAAGTGCCTTCATAGTTGAGAAAGGAATGCCGGGGTTCTCCGCCGGTAAAAAAGAGAACAAACTTGGAATGCGTTCGAGTGAAACCTCTCAATTAATTTTTGAAAATTGTAAAGTACCTGTTGAAAATCTGATAGGTGAGGAAGGAATGGGATTTGTTCAGGCAATGCAGATACTTGAGGGAGGAAGAATTTCGATAGCTTCATTAAGTGTAGGTTTGGCTCAGGGTTGTTTGGATGAATCAATTAAATATGCAAAAGAGAGAGAACAATTCGGGAAACCGCTTAGTGCTTTTCAGGCAACACAGTTTAAACTTGCTAATATGAAAACCGACATTGATGCAGCAAGAATGCTAACGTTACGCGCTGCTTACATGAAAGACAAAGGATTACCGAACAGGAAAGAGGCAGCTATCGCTAAATTGTTTGCAAGCGAGATTGCAGAAAAAGCAGCAAGCGAAGCTGTACAAATCCACGGTGGTTATGGATTTGTAAAAGATTACCCCGTAGAGAAATTTTACCGCGATGTAAAACTTTTAACAATTGGCGAAGGTACATCCGAGATACAAAGAATTGTTATTGCGAGGGATTTGTTACAGGATTGAATGTTCGATTGTCATTCTGAACGGAGCGCAGCGGAGTGAAGAATCTCCATAATTATAAAGTTGGGACTCTTCACTACGTTCAGAGTGACAGGTAACCGTCATTCTGAACGAAACGCAGTGACAGGCAATTGTCATTCTGATTGGAGCGCAGCGGAGTGAAGAATCTCTGGTAATGTAAATGTTGAGATTCTTCGCTATGCTCAGAATGACTCTATTAAAAAATTGTAAAAAAGAATTCAAGATGAAGAACTATTATGTTTATATAATGACAAACAAATCAAAAACTCTTTACACCGGGATGACAAATAAAAATTGATAGAAGGGTTCACAAAAAAATATAATATAACTCGGTTGGTGTACTTTGAAGTTTTCAATAATATTGAGGACGCAATAAGAAGAGAAAAACAAATAAAAGGTTGGGTCAGAAAGAAGAAAATTGCATTAATAGAATCTATGAATCCTGATTGGAAAGACCTTTATGAAGAGTTAGTAGAAGGAAATGCCTAAGCATTTTCTTGAGCAATTGTCATTCTGAATGGAGCGCAGCGGAATGAAGAATCTCTGCTTCTGTGTTTATTGAGATTCTTCACTTCGTTCAGAATGACAAGTGATACGAAGAATGAAATGACAAAAGAGAATCCTTATAATAATAACTGAAGAACATAATCACTATCAATTCATTAATATGAAAAAAATCGGAACCAAAATAAGAGAAACTCCCGAATACCTTAAACGGGAAGACTTTCAAAAAAATATTCTTCGAAAGCTGAACGCCTTAAAGAAACAAGTAAAACTCGGCGGCGGTGAAAAAGCAATAC
>QILJ01000113.1 GCA_003233295.1 Ignavibacteria bacterium
TACTAATTATTCAAATTAATTTCAGGAGGAAATAATAGACTTTACCCTTTATTCATAAAGGATGATGAGTTTACGACCAAGCACTATATAATAATAATTATTTCTTATAATAATCTTTCCTCAATATTCCCATCACGTAAAAATCAACATATTCATTATTATGATACATGGCTTCACGTAGAGTTCCTTCTATGACAAAACCTGATCTTTCATAGATCTTTATTCCGGCTGGATTATTTACGGCAACATGCAATTGTATTCTGTTCAGGTTCAGAATATCGAAAGAATACATTAACACTAAATCAGTAGCTTCGTTCCCATAACCTTTTGACCAATATTCCGGGTTGTAAATTGCGATGTAAAAAATTGCTGCTCTGCTAACGTAATCAATTCTAAAAAGTCCTGTCTCACCGATAGGTTCATCGCTGCTCTGTTCACAAATTGTGAATAAAATATTTTCTTTGCTACTAAGCCATTGGTTTGCTTCTGCAATAGTATCCTGCTCTGTCATCGGTCTGAATAAAAACAAAGTGTTCCTAACTTCACTGTTATTTTTCCCGAATTGAAAAAGTTCCAGATCTTTTTTTTCATCAAAAGGTCGAAGATAAATCTTCTCGCCATTTAAAAACTTAATTACTCGGTTCATTTTATTAAAGTCTAAATTATTTATAATTATAACACATATTATACTAAATTAATTGACATTTTGATAATAATAGTATTAAGTTAGCAAACGATAGATTTGCTTAACTTTTCGACTGGTGTTAAAAAACTTTGAGTAAACTTGAATGATTAATTATATACACAATTCTTTTTCAGAAGAACATCAAATCACAGATTATTCACTAGTTATTCTCCATGATATTAAGGAGGCTGTATGATAAAACGGTTACTCTTTTTAATCACACTGCTCTTAACATATTCAATTCAACTACACGCCGGTACAACCGGGAAAATATCCGGTAAGATTACCGATGCCGAAACGGGAGAAGCGCTTCCCGGTATAAATATTATGATCGAGGGGACAACGATGGGTGCTGCTTCAGACATCAACGGTGAATACCTGATCAACAATATACCTCCGGGTAAATATACAATAATTGCCAGCGGTGTCGGTTTTCAGAAAAGAACTTTTGTGCAAGTCCATGTCTCTGCTGATTTTACTACCAGCTTAGATATCCAAATGTCAACTGAATCGATCACAACGGAAACAGTTGTTGTGCAAGCAAAGAATCCTATGATACGTAGGGATCTAACGTCCTCCCACACAACTGTGGATGCACAGACTATTGGTTGAAACTATTACTCAACTTCTAACACTGCAGGCAGGTATAACCCAGGGTGCCGGCGGTGAAATTCATATAAGAGGCGGAAGGGCAAATGAAACAGCTTACACTGTAAACGGAATGTCGATCTCTAATCCTTATAACAATTCCAAAACGGTAACTATTGCTACAAATGCAGTACAGGAGTTATCCGTTGTTAGCGGAACATTCAACGCAGAATATGGTAATGCATTGAGCGGAATTGTAAATACGATTACTAAAGAAGGAACAAATAAGTTTCATGGCAGTGCAACATTCTATACCGGTGATTATTTAAGCGGAAATACGGAAACGTTTTTTAATATTGATGATATTGATCCGCTTAATAGCACAGTCTCTGAACTGACTTTATCGGGACCTGTTCTCAGCAATAAACTTTCATTCTTTCTTTCCGGGAGATATGCAAACAACGAAGGTTATCTTTACGGAATTAGAGAACATACTGTTACTGATTCGGTAAGGAAGAATCCATTAAATCCGAACGATATATTTGTGTTGTCAACTGGAGACAGCGCTATAATACCGATGAATAGCGGCTGGGGGCTTTCTACTACCGGTAAAATTACTTATAGACCAACCTCAACTTTCAAGATCAACCTGGACATGATCTATTCACAGAATGAATATAAAAATTACGATCATGATCTGAAGTATAATCCCGATGCAAACAATCCGCGTTACGGCTGGGGACTTTTCGGAATGATAGAAGTGCGTCATGCCGTAAGCAATTCAACATTCTATACTGTAAGAGCATCTTATAATGAAGATGATTTTAAAAGATATCTTTACCCGCTTGTTGATGCCAGCGGGAACCCGGTAACTTTTAGTGCTGGTGAAAGTCTGGAAGGATTGTATGCCGATCCGCGGTATCAGCCGGATTACAAATCGACAGTGCGAGTGCGTGCAGCGCCGGTATCTTTCAGCGCCGGGGGTACTTATCAGGGAGGAGGTCAGTCCCAATTTTATCAGAGGACGAAAATTTTAGGCGGCAAGTTTGATATGACAAGCCAGTTAAATAATAATCATGAACTTAAATTCGGGGGACAGCTTAGGAGTTATGATATCGCAATGAATAGTTTTTCAATTCTGCGTGATTCAACCAGGTATAGAACTGCAACAATAGCGCCGGCGGCATCGAACTCCAACAATAGTTATATTAAAAATCCGTTAGAAATATCGGCATATATTCAAGATAAAATGGAGTTTGAAAGTATTGTGATCAATGTTGGATTAAGATACGATTATTTCAATGCTAATTCGCAGTATTCAACTAATATATTTTATCCATCGCCAAATGATCCTAATATACCGTCATCAATCGATCCATCAACATTGTTAGCTGATGCCGAGCCAAAACATCAATTCAGTCCAAGGCTGGGTATATCATTTCCTATAACAGATCAAGGGATCATTCACTTTTCGTATGGTCATTTTTACCAGCTGCCGCCGTTGGCATTTCTTTATACAAATCCTGATTTCAAATTCAATTTTGGATCGCCGTATTACGGAAATGCGAATTTGAATCCGGAAAGGACTGTTACTTACGAACTGGGACTACAGCAGCAGCTTGCGGAAAATGTTGCCTTCAATCTGACAGGTTATTATAAAGATGTTCGTGATCTGTTAGCTACACAGCAGATCAGAGTAAGCGGAAGTCAGACTTATTTTACTTACGTGAATAAGGACTACGGCAATATCCAAGGAATTATCTTTTCTTTTACCAAACGAAGAACTGCCGACGATATTTGGGGTCTTACTTTGGATTATACTTTCCAGGTCTCTGAAGGAAATGATGTAAATGCAGATGCATTCTTCCTTGATCTTTCATCAGGTAATCAGACTGAAAAAGTTCCAGTACCCTTAAATTGGGATAAGACTCATCAATTGAATGGAACGTTTACCGTTGGAGAACTAGGCAATTGGAATGTTGCAATGATCGGAAGGTTTGCTTCCGGTTTACCATACACGCCGCTTCTTTTTGATAAGCAGGTCAATCTAACGAGGAACAGTGACAGAAGACCTGAGTATTTAAGATTTGATCTTCTTGCAGAAAAGACTTTTAAGTTAGGTTCAATGGGATTAGTAGTATTCC
>QILJ01000070.1 GCA_003233295.1 Ignavibacteria bacterium
ACGGTTGGTTGACAGGGGAGTCTTCCTTCTCGAAATCATCAAGCATTTGTAATACAGTTTTACCTTTGTACCAGTTCATGCTTCCATTTGTCTCCGCTTGCTCAGTATGGTTATTTGTAATCCCAACACCTTCTCTTCCGCTTACTGGAATAAAACATTTTGGTTCTACTTCAATTTCTTTCAGAAACTTGGTATATTCTTGGACGATGCTCTCATAAATCTCTTGTTTATAATCCACGAGATCCATTTTATTAATTAAAACCGTTAACTGCTTAATACCAAGCATTGAGAGCATATATGCATGCCTGCGTGAATTTTCCTGTACACCTTCTTCTGCATCGATAACAAGCAGTGCTGCTTCTGCACGTGCAGCCCCGGATACCATATTTTTAAGAAATTCAATATGTCCGGGTGCATCAATAATTATATAATCACGTTTGCCTGTATTGAAGAAAACTCTGGCTGAATCAATTGTAATTCCCTGGGATTGTTCATCCTTCAAGGCATCAAGTAAAAAAGCATACTCAAATGGTTTCGAATTTATCGCACATTGTTGTTTAACAAAATCCAGTTTTCCTTCCGGCAGTGAATCGGTGTCGGCAAGTAACCTGCCTATTATTGTACTTTTGCCATGGTCAACATGTCCAACAATAACAATGTTCATCTGTTCTTTAGATTTTGGGTTCACAGTTTTTATATTTTCGTTCATTATTTATTTCAATTATAAGATTTGCGGGTTGTTTAATTATCCAAGTTAGCCGCATAAAATATTAAACTGTTAAAACAGTTAATAATTCAATTTATCATTCCATTAACACCGGGATTAATCCCGGTGTTAATGAAAGAAACACAAGTAAAATCAACCGTTTAAACGGTTTCCCAACTTAAATTTACTCAGTATCCAATTTTCTTACTAAAAATGATCCGTTCAGTAAATTTTCTTTATTAAATTTTAATCCTTCTATTTCTGCTCCTGCATATTTTGCGATTGCATAACCTGCACCTACATCCCATTCATTTGTTGGTCCGTGACGATAATATATTTGTGCTTTTCCTTCAGCTATCATACAAAATTTTAAGGAGCTGCCAACAGAAATATGTTCAGTAACATTTAAACTTTCCAGAATTCTTTCTTCTTCTTCAGAAGAATGAGATCTACTTTTAACTGCAATTACTCCATTTGAATTATCATTATTGACTTCTATTCTTACCGGTTTTTCGCCTGCAATTCCTTTGTATGTACCAAGTCCTTTTTGAGCAAAGTAAAGTAAATAGTGCCGGGAAAAGTTATGTTTACATCCATCCAACCAGTCCCGTCGTAACGAAGTGAAGACGGATCAATCTCACTACCGTTAGAATATTGATGAACTGATCAACTTATTAACTGATTGTTATACGCCGGAGCATAAATTACACCTAACACAGGTTGGTTATTTTCAATCAATGCAATATTAACTGTGAATTCACCATTCTTCTTTTTTATGAATTCTTTTGTGCCATCCAATGGATCAACAAGCCAAAATCTATCCCAGTTTTTTCTCTTTTCATAAGGAATGTCTTTACCTTCCTCCGATAATATTGGGATGGACGGGTAAACCATTGAAAGATTTTCCTTTATAATTACGTGTGCTAATCTGTCAGCCCGTGTAAGGGGAGAATTATCCGATTTAATCTCAACCTCAAAGTCATCTGAATTGTAAATCTCCATAATAACTTTGCCGGCTTCCAATGCTATGGGAATTATTTTTGAAATTTCTATCATAGATTGATTTTTATGCACAACAAATCATTCTCCTACATATACCCGCCGCGACGCAGAGTTTCCAGTCCACCACCATCCTCTTTATCCTGTGCCCGTCCTGATCTTTCAGCAACGTTTTTTAATTTCCCACTTTTAAGTTCTTCTATTATTTCTTTAATATTGTTAGAATCGATCGGTGTGGTACAAGGATAGCATCCTAATGACCTATATCGTTTTCCTTCTCCCTGATCATAATATAGAGAAACAGTCGGAATGTTTTCTCTCTCAATATATTCCCAGATATTTAATTCTGTCCAATCCAGAAGGGGATGGATACGTAAATGAGTCCCCGGTGCAAAATCAGTCTTGAATTGATTCCAGAACTCAGGCGGTTGGTCACCCACATCCCAAAGACTTTCAGTATCTCTCGGAGAAAAATATCTTTCTTTAGAGCGGCTGCCTTCTTCATCGGCTCTTGCTCCAACAATTACTCCGGTATAAGGTTCAGTATTTTTATCAATTTCGTATTCTCCGGTAGCATGATTGAGGCGATATCTTTTCCAATTACCGCTTAATGTATTAACCAGTGCTTCTGTCTTCAGGAGCTTGCAACACTGTATCCTGTCAACATTCCCATCTGGGAAGGTTTGTTTATTATTCAGCGCTTCTTCATTTTGTCCGTAAACCATATTTAACTTCCATTTTTTCGCAAGTTTATCCCGGTATTCAATCATTTCAGGTATTTTATAATGGGTGTCTATATGAACAAGAGGGAAGGGGACGTGACCGAAAAACGCTTTCCTGGCAAGCCATAGCAGTACCGTACTGTCTTTACCAATAGACCAAAGCATACAAATATTTTTAAAATTTGCATAAGCTTCACGGAAAATATGTACACTTTTATTTTCTAATTGCTTTAAATGATCCATTAGC
>QILJ01000230.1 GCA_003233295.1 Ignavibacteria bacterium
ATATCTCTTTTATGAACTTCATCAATGAGCTTGAGGAAAAGTTTATCTGCGGATGTCCAAACCCATGTTTCGGGATCATCGGGAATTTCTGTTTCAATCATTTTAATATCACCGGAGGGATCAGGTCCAAAATACGGATCAATGTGATGATAAGTTGCTGCATCATATTTATGTGATGAAGGTGACCAAAAAACCGGGTTGAGATAAATTGCACCAATACCAAGTTCTTTAAGATAATCAAGCTTATCAATTATTCCTTGTATATCGCCGCCGTATCTTCTTCTTTGAATATTATACCATATATCCTTTCCATTCTTTTTTTCATACGGCTGCAGCTCATACCAATCAGAAGTCCACGGATGAATTTGCCATAGAGATTTTACATCGTGAGGATAAGCTCCTTCGACGCTTTTTAGTGTGGGATCATTTTCCGGATCTCCGTTTCTAAATCGTTCGGGAAATATCTGGTACCATACTACCTTTTTTGCCCACTCTGGAACAAACTCTTCAAATTGCTGCTCGGTGGAATTTTTCTTCTCAATCTTCATAAAACTATTCTGTGATTCTAATGGAGAAGTTAATAGCCACACTAATAAAACAAAAGGAATAATTATTAACTTTTTCATTTTTTATTTTACTCTATAAAATTTTCCCCTAGTACAAATATAAAATCAAATTACTTAAAAATGGATAATCCTTTTTGATTATATCTTATCCATTTCTTGTTTTTATTTGAACAATTTTTATTGTTTTTGATTATTACAATTCCTAATTTCTTTCTGTAATTAATTTGTTTCATTTTTAATGGAGGTTAAAATGAACAGAAATTTCTCCAACTCCTTCAACCCGGTGGCATCAATTAATTTCTCATTTCATAACACATCTTTTGTCACACTGAAAATTTATTATATTTTAGGTGAGGAAATCACAGTTCTGCTGACTGACCTTGTTAAAATTGGTTATCATTCAGTGAATTTTGATGCTACGAGATTGCCAAGCGGAGTATATTTCTACCGGATAATTGCCGGTAGTTTTACGGATAATAAGAAAATGATTCTTATGAGGTAAGGCGCATAGAATGTTATCATTTAATATTTAAGACTATGAATATATTTAGAATAATTTTAAGATTGGTTTTTATATTAATATTAAGCAAGCCAATCTTATCACAACAATTTGAGTTAATTGGACCTCCCGGGGGATGGCTACGATTCAAACAACTTGGCCAAATGTATATGCTGCTAATAGTTCCGGGAGTTTGTTCAGTTCTATAGATGGAGGGATCAATGTTTATCCAATAGAGTCAAATTTTAAAGATTATCGTATTAATTACATCACACCTCACCCTTCTAATTCAGATCAATTATATCTAGGTATATTTTTTTATTCTCTAATGAGTACTAATAAAGGGACAAATTGGGAAGTATTGAATCTGGAAAATTACAGTAAAAACTATTTTGCATTTAATAGTTTAAATGAAAATGTTATTTATATGAATCGAAATACTAAAGAAATTTGGCGAAGTGATGATAATGGAGATAGCTGGTATTTTCTGTACAGTTTTAATGATGAAATCATTTCATTAGCCGCATCTCCTTCTGATACTTCAGTGCTGTATAGTGGAGCTGACACGAAACTTTTTAAAAGCACAAATTCCGGCTGGGATTGGTTTGACATACCAGGTGTAAATGGTGAGGTTTGGAAGATTGAAGTTAATCCATACAATTCGCAATCGGTATATTATAAACAGGGAGGTATTCTTGCAAAAATGATGAATGACGGAGCAATTATTAATACCTTGTTAACGCCCGATGTAGCAGATTTTACGGTAAGCCGAATTGATACGAATCAGTATGGCTTGTTAAAGAGTACAAATGAGGGTGATAATTGGAATAGTATTGTTAATGAAGGACTTCCAAACGTAAATATATACTCTGAGGCAATTATGCTTAACCCACAGAATCACGATGAGTTATATGCAGGAATAAATGCATTAGGGGTATATAAAACAACAAACGGTGGAAATAGCTGGATGAGAACAAACCTTTCATATTCTAATGTATTTACAATTTATATTGATCCCGGTACGACAGGTCATATTATAACCGGTCAATATGGATGGGGAATAATGTACACATTTGATGACGGAAAAGAATGGATACACCCCGAAATGGGAAACGAATTTCAAAACTTACTATTCCGATACTTTACATTCAATCCTGAGAATAATGATGAAGGATTAGCCGCAGCTTTCTATGGTATTTATAAAACTACTGATAAAGGCAGAAGCTGGTTTCTTTTCAATTCGATGGAACAGACACTCAGTATATCCTATCATCCTTCATTTCCTAATATAATATTTGCCTCACAAGTGTTTGGTGATCAAACACCTGAAATATTTAAAAGTATTGACGGGGGAAATACCTGGTACCCGGTGCTAAGCGGTAAAGTAAGTTATGAATATGCGTATGATCCTACAGACAACAAAATAATTTATATTATTTCTAGTCTGGATGTATTAAAATCTACAGATCTGGGTGAGACTTGGAAAACAATGAACAACGGAATTGGAGGTAGTTTAACACCGTTTACTTCTTTAGTAATGTCATCACATAACCCTGATGTTCTTTATTGTGGGAAAAGGGGAGGCTTTGGTCAGGGTCAGGGTTCGCTTTATATGACAATAAATGGTGGTGAGTATTGGACCAGAATTGATTCAGCACTGAAGACATATGATTACTATAGTGATGTTTCAAGCATATTATTAGATAAGAATGATCCAGAACGAATTTATATCGGTTTATTTGACGGCGGTGATCCCCTCACACAAAAAT
>QILJ01000438.1 GCA_003233295.1 Ignavibacteria bacterium
CATTTGCAGAAAGTATTTCACTAACTTTCTGAGGAGTACGCATTTCCTCAAATCCCACATAAATAAGTTCATCCCGCATCGGCTGAATTGCTACTGAATCATAAATAGGCGGTTTAACATTTATATTGTACATCATTATTCCTTTCTATAGGACTATTGTTATTATTTGAATCTAATTCCCTAAAGCATACCGAGCTGAAGTTTCGCCTCTTCGCTCATCATATCCATGTTCCAAGGCGGATCCCAAACCAGATCGACAAATACTTCGTTCAATCCATAAATTCCTTTGATCCTTTCTCTTACTTCTCCGGGTAAACTTTCAGCTACAGGACATGCCGGACTGGTTAATGTCATTTTAACAATGGCATTATTGCTTTCCGTAATTTCCACATCATATATCATTCCCAACTCGTAGATATTAACCGGTATTTCAGGATCGAATATAGTTTTTAACATTTCAATAACTTCTTTTTTCAAAAATTCACGATCTTTCATATCTCTACCATCAATTAAAATTTAGCTACTGAACATTTTGATTACTTTATAAAGCGCTTTAATAAAAATATCTACTTCATCCTTTGTATTGTAAAACGCAAATGACGCTCTTGCTGTAGCTGTAAGATTATATCGCTGCATTATCGGCTGCGTACAGTGATGCCCGGTTCTAATTGCCACTCCATCAGTGTCAATTATAGTTCCGATATCATATGGATGAATTCCATCAATAATAAAAGAGATAACAGAAGACTTAATTGCCGCGTTACCGATAATTCTTAGTCCGGGTATTTCTAACATTTTCTCAGTTGCATATTCCAGAAGCATATGCTCGTGAGAAGAAATATCAGCAAAATTAAAAGTGTTCAAATATTTGATCGCAACACCAAGTCCAATTCCCCCGGCAATATTGGGCGTTCCGGCTTCGAACTTATTCGGCAGATCATCAAACGTAGTTTTTTCAAAAGTAACAGTTCTTATCATATCGCCCCCGCCTTGATACGGAGGAAGTTTGTCGAGATATTCTGTCTTACCGTATAAAACCCCAATGCCAGTAGGACCAAACAGCTTGTGCCCAGAAAAGACAAAGAAATCGCAATCAAGTTCCTGTACATCAATTTTCTGGTGAGCAACAGCCTGCGCACCGTCAATAATGACAGGTATTCCTGCACTATGAGCAATATCTATTATTTCCTTAACTTGGAAGTATGAACGATTGAAACCAGCTTGGTCTTTTCATTTATCAAATTCTTATATGCTTCCATATCCAGTTCACCCTCATCAGAAATAGGGATCACTCTCAATTTTACTTTCTTCCTCTCGCAAAGCAATTGCCACGGAACAATGTTGGCATGATGTTCCATCTGCGATAAAATTATTTCATCACCGTCTTTCAGCATATCGGCGCGGCACATAGTATTGATACCTTCGGTAGTTCCTTTTGTAAGGATCACTTCCGAAGCGGACATTGCGTTTATAAACTCTTTGATCTTGAGTCTCGCAGTTTCGTAAAGTTCCGTTGCAACTTCACTTAAAAAATGAAGACCGCGGTGAATGTTCGCATTTTCATAAGTGTAATAGTTTGTTATGCTGTCAATAACAACATTCGGTTTTTGCGTTGTTGCAGCATTGTCAAAATAAACTAATGGCTTATCATTAACCATTCGTTTTAAGATTGGAAAATCTTCCCGTATTTTTTCAACATCAAATTCTCGAAATCTTTTTTCCTCAGTAACAGCAGTATGTTCAGAAGTTAATTCCATTATACTTCCACTCGGTTTAAGTGTTCAAATATTAAATGATTTAATTTTTCTTTAAGTCCTTTTATCTTAACTTTAGAAACAACATCTTCTGCAAATGCAGTGATCAGCATCGACTTTGCTTTCTCTTCCGGTATCCCACGCGAGAGAATATAAAATAATGCAGTTTCATCAAGATGCCCGACCGTTGCGCCATGTGAACATTTCACATCATCGGCATAAATTTCTAATTGAGGTTTTGTATCAATAGATGCATCTCTCGATAATAAAATTGTTTTGTTCGATTGATAAGCATTTGTCTTCTGTGCATCTTTATCAACCAGAATCTTTCCGCTGAAAACTCCATACCTTTGTATAATTCGTTGCTGTAGCAATTAGGTTTTGCATGATCAATAAAAGTATGATTATCAAAATGCTGTTCATCTCTGCCAATGTACAAACCATTTAAATGACATTCGATATTCTCGTCATCCATTTTTGAGTTTATATCATTCCGTACAAGTGACCCGCCAAATGTAAAATTATAATGACTAAAAATTGAATTGGCTTTTTGATACACTTCAGTTCTTTCTATGTGATATGAATCAACATTTTCCAACTCGATTTTATAAACATTTACCAGAGCATTTTCAGCAACATATATTTCAGTAACACTGTTAGTAAAATATTTACTCCCTTCAATTCCCACATACTTAAAGAAGATTGATGCTTGAGCATTTTGCCCGGCAATAATCAAATTCCTTGGTGTATTAAATGTCAATTCATTTGGATGACCGCTTATGTTCAATATCTGAATCGGTTTTTCCAGTACAGTTCCATCCGGGATTACTACAAAAGCACCATCAAGCATGTAGGTATCATTTAAATGATCGAATGCTGTTTTGTTTTCAATTTGTTTGCCTAAATAATT
>QILJ01000473.1 GCA_003233295.1 Ignavibacteria bacterium
ATAAACGCCGCACGTTATTAACTATGGCTTCTATTTTCCTGGCTGCGTTTCTTTCCTTATTTACCAGATCGATGCAGTTAGGCAGTTATGCCAATATGATCGATAATGCGGTTAAACTGTCCACCGGTTATATACAAATTCACAAAGCCGGTTATTGGGAAAATAAATCGATAGATAAAACATTTATTAATTCAGATGCATTACTATCTAAGATACGCAAAAATGAGAATGTAACTGCCGTCATACCCAGGTTAGAATCATTCGCACTGACCTCTTCGGGGAAACACACAAAGGGTTCTTTTGTTTTTGCTGTTGATCCTGCAATTGAAGATTCCGTTAATAATTTATCCGAAAAAATTACGAGCGGAGAATATCTAGCTGAAAACGATAATCAAATTTTAGTATCAAGCAAATTAGCTGAATACCTTCAGGTTCAAGTAGGTGATACTCTAGTAATGCTTGGTCAAGGCTATCATGGCATCACTGCAGCGGCTCAATATAGAATAAAAGGAATATTTTATTTCCCTATTCCTGATCTCAATAATAAATTGGTATATATACCTTTAAAAACCGGGCAGGATTTCTATGCAGCTTATAATAGAGTTACATCCTATTCAATAATGTTAAGCAATCCAAATGAAACAGAGGATATGCAAGCTTCACTTGCCAAGGAATTGGGTAATAAATATGAGGTTATGACTTGGCAGGAATTAAACAGAGCTTTAGTTCAAGCTATTGAAAGTGATAATGCAGGCGGAATAATTATGCTTGGTATTTTGTATATGGTCATTGGTTTCGGAATGTTCGGTACTGTGATGATGATGACGATGGAAAGAAGAAAAGAATTTGCTGTAATGATAGCAGTAGGGATGCAGAGAATAAAATTATTTTTTATTATTTTCATCGAAACATTAATGATAGGTACGGTTGCAATTTTTATTTCTATCCTTGCTGCATTACCGTTCCTTTCTTATCTTCACAATAACCCGATACCTTTGACAGGTGATTTAGCCGAGGCATATCTTGCCTTTGGTGTTGATCCCATTGTACCTTTTTCTATTGATCCCGGAATTTTTATTAATCAGACCATCACAGTTATTATTATTGCTTTAATTGTTATTCTCTACCCGTTATTGAAAGTAGTATAAAATAAAATGATCTTTTCTATTGCATGGAAAAATATTTGGCGTAATAAACTCAGAAGTTTGATAATTATTCTATCAATTTCGTTGGGTCTGCTCGGAGGTATATTTTATTTGGCATTTGCGAATGGAATGGCTCAGCAGCAGATCAATTCCTCGATTAAAACTTTTATTTCAAATATTCAAATTCATCACCCCAAATTTTTAGTTAATAATGAGATCACTTATACTATCAGCGATCCTGTTAGTAAATTAAATACGATCAGATCGATTAAAGGTGTAAAGGCAGCTACTTCAAGACTTGTTAGTCAAGCAATGGCTAGTTCGGCAATTACCGGGACAGGGATTTCGATTGATGGTATTGATCCGAAAGAAGAAATAAAAGTTTCCGATATAAACACAAAAGTAATTGAAGGAAATTTCTTTGGAACCAAAATGAAAAATCCGATCTTGATCGGGAAAAAGCTTGCAGATAAATTAAGAATAAAAATTCATTCAAAACTTGTTGTAACAATTCAAGACGCATCGGGAGATATTGCCTACGGAGCGTTTAGAGTGGTCGGTATCTATAAAACTGACAACTCTGATTTTGACAGATTTAATGTATACACAAAGAAGAAAGATTTAGCCAAATTAGTTGGCATGAATGAAAACGCTGTTAACGAAATTGCTGTGCTTCTTGTACATAACGATCAAACCGAAGCAATTAAAAATGAATTAAAAGAAAAATTCGCGAATGAAATAAATACCGAGAAGTTGGGAAGAAATTCAGCCGGTTTTACGAATGCTGAATGAAATGACAATCCAGTTCAGTATGATCTTTGTAATTATTATTTTATTCGCATTAAGTTTTGGCATTGTAAATACAATGTTGATGGCAATAATGGAAAGAGTTAGAGAGATTGGAATGCTCATGGCTATAGGGATGAATAAAAGAAAAATATTCCTCATGATCCTTTTAGAAACAGTTTTTCTTTCTGTTACAGGAGGAATAGTCGGTTTAGTTTTAAGCTACATATCTATTCAGATTACTGGTAAAACAGGTATTGACTTATCCGTTGTGAGCGAAGGACTAAACGCCATAGGTTATAGCGCCTTTGTTTATCCTGAACTTGATCATGTTTATTATTTGCTCATCGTAATATTAGTGTTTGTAACGGCATTGTTTGCCTCAATTTTACCGGCACGAAAAGCCCTTAAATTCAATCCGGCAGAGGCTGTAAGGCATGATGCTTAATAAATTTTAGTAGTATTTAATGGTATAAAATTATGAGTATAATTAGAACAGAAAAACTTAATAAGATCTATGACGGTACAGCAGTTCCAGTGCATGCAACCAATGATGTCACGTTGAATTTTGAAAAAGGTGAATTCACTGCTTTGATAGGACCATCAGGATGCGGAAAAACAACACTATTGAATTTGATCGGTGGTTTGGACAAACCAACCAGCGGAGAGGTTTTTGTTGAGGATATTAAACTCTCAACTTTTTCTGAGCGCCAGCTTATAGATTTTAGATTGAAGAATATAGGTTTTGTATTTCAAGCTTACAATCTTATCCCGGTTCTAACAGCGAGAGAGAATATTGAATTTATAATGCATCTGCAAGGTGTTGATAAAATAAAAA
>QILJ01000024.1 GCA_003233295.1 Ignavibacteria bacterium
AACCGTCAAACGTCGTCTTTGCGAGGAACGAAGCAATCCAGTATCGTCGTTGTTTTCGTCGTAGGTATTGCGAGTCGTGCGAAGCAATCCAGTTTCGCCATTAAAAGTCGTATAAATGGAACATCTCTTCCAATTCTGTACAATTACTCGAAATAAATAATTAAATTAGAGTAGTTAAATTCAAACAAACTCTTGAATAACGATAACACTTAGTTTGTTCTGATTTAGTTCATCTTGGTTATCCCACTTAGACACTTGCCACAACTTTATTAACACTTAAACTTATAATTAAAGGATTAAATTAAAATTCTACAACTCATGGACAACATTAAAATTCAAAAAGAACCAATTGACTTCAAAAAAACTTTTGCAGGTTTTGGAGCAATTGTGATACTTTTGGTAGTAGGAGGTATTGCCTGGTTTTTTATGCAAGACACAGCTTTGTTCGGCATAGGAGATTCATCTTCAAATATTAATCAGTCTCATAAGAGCACTTTAACGGGCACTGTATTTGTGTCACTCATCTCAAATAAAGGGTTCCCTGTACCAGCACTTCTTGATGTCGCAACAAGCAAAGTGTTCAGTTTACCAGTAGATAAGATTAAAGGTATAGATGCTATTTCACTTCAGTACAGTTCTGATTATGATAGTAGCTACTCAGTATTTCTTGGAGAAACCAAAAAAACGTATTCAAAAAAGAATAAAGATGCATTTAATATATATCTTGCAGATATAAGAAGTGTTACAAGTTCTGAAGGTCTTATCAATTCACTTGAAAATGCCAAAGTGGTATCAGTATCAGATACTGAAGATTATTTCAAAGAATTCCCAGTTGTTTCATCTACAGGTGAGGTTCTATACTCTTCTTTAAGTAAAAAAGAATACGACTCCTCAAAAGGTTCCTTACCTAAAATACAGGCTTCTTCTTGGAATATATATGTAGTTAATTTAAAAGGCGGAAAAACTCTTCTTACTCAAGGATTGTATCCAAAATGGATTAATTCTAACCTTTTCGCTTTTCTTAAAAGTGATGGTGTATACACATATAATAAACTAAAGGGCGAATGAATGTAGTAAATGGATTTGATGTTTCAGATAATGGAAATTACTTCGTGATTGCTTCTCCAGCACAAAACGAGGTGTTGCTTATGAAAGTAATTAGTTGGAAAGAGAAAGTATTCTCTCCTGCAATTAAGCTTGCTATTACTGCAACGAACCCTGTTTTCTCAAGTGATAATAATTATTTAGCAATGGTTGTTTTTCGTACAAACAAAACTGACCCAAAGAAAATCACTTCAGGCATTGAATACTATTCATTGCAAACACAATCAATGCTTAAAAAACGAGTTCCATTTGACAGCAAATCAATTAACGGTATTTATGTTAGTGATTGGAGATAGAAATTATTTTTAGAAAATCAAAAATATTATGAATACATATTTCAAAGAAACTTCAATAAAATATTACATCTTGTTTGCTCTGTTAATTTCAGTGTTGTATTTTGGGTTTAGTTTTAATTATGCTGAGGCGCGCACTGTGCGTAGGTATAACGCTGATACCAATAAGTTTGAAACAGTCGAGCTTCCTGACCGTTCTAGATCTACAACCAATCGAACACATACTACATCTAACCACAATAACAACAATAACAACAATAACAACAATAACAATAATAATAACAGTGGTAGTCATTCTAATTCTAGTAATAATAATTATAAATCTGTAAGAAGATATAATGCTGATACAAATAAATGGGAAACTGTTACAATTCCTAATAGATCATCTGGTAGCGGAAATAGTGGTAGTGGTAACAGTGGCTCTGGTAATGATAATTATAAATATGATGTAAAGTTACTAACTAATCACGATTACAAATCAAAAGTAAAACAAACTAAATATGGAAATACAATTATAACCACCAGTGCACCTTCAGGATGGTGTGGTTATGGACAAGATACATGTACGAAATCTTTTTCAAATGGTGATGGCACATATAATACTATTACATACGTGAGTCCTTCCTCAACTAAAGGTGGTACCAATACTTATAATCCTCCAACGCAACCAACTACTCAAGGCTGTCCAAGTGGAACTACTTTAACGCAGTCATACACTTCTGGACAATCAAATGGATTAAATAGATCATATAATCAAACATCAATCGGACTATTTGGCTGGCTTGGTGGAAGTTCTGCGTCTAATAATCAAAAACATCCAGTGGGACCGTATTCATCATACAAACAATCATCAAACTCATACATACAAGGGCAAAGTGGAGTATACTCACAGCCTACATGTTGCCCGAATAATTTTGTACAGACTGCTACTGATGGAACCACCACCTGCGTAATCCCAGTAAACCCAACAACTCAAACAACAAACATATCTTGCTCTCCACCTTCAATACAAATAGGACAATCATCAACAATTAACTGGTCATGTGCCAACTCTGACTCAAGCTCAGGAACTAACTTCTCAACAAATGGAAGTACGTCAGGCTCAG
>QILJ01000451.1 GCA_003233295.1 Ignavibacteria bacterium
ACGGACGGGCAATTCGTTTGCCAAAGAATATCAAAAATGTTTTTTTATCAATACCCTCAACCTTCATTTATCAATCTCTCAATTTTGTTGTGGTTTGCTTTATCGGTTTTATAAGTTACTTTAACTTCATCATCAATATATTCAGTTTTAATTACTTCGGCAAGGGAATGTATTTGAGACACAAGTTTGGATTGTGTGATATTCAGAGTGACCGTTTTCTCGTTGTATTCATGTTCATAAATCTCAATCAACTTTTCCTTTACCGTGTTGATATTATACCCGCGAACTGCCGATATGATAATGCTATCGGGATATTTCTCCTTGATGTAATCAATTCTAGCTTTGTCTTTCTTCTAGGTTATCAACTTTGTTGAAAAGATGAAGTTTCGGTTTGGTGTCGCAACCGAGTTCTTTCAGAGTTTCGTCAACAACTTTGATATGATCTTCGAAGAAAGGATGAGAAATATCAATTACGTGTAGGATAATATCAGAGTCCCTTACAACATTCAATGTGCTTTTGAACGATTCGATCAGATTATGCGGCAGCTTGCGGATGAATCCGACAGTGTCGCTTATCAACATTTGTTTCCCTTTTTCAATTTCGAGTGAGCGAGTTGTGGAATCCAATGTTGCAAAGAGTTTATTCTCGGCGAGGACATCTGCTTCGGTCAATAAATTAATAAGCGTGGACTTACCTGCGTTTGTATATCCCACTAGTGATGCGGTCAGAAATTCTTTTCTCCTTAAACTCTTTGTCCTATTCTGACTTTCTATCTTTCTTAGATTTTCTTTCAGCTTGCTGATACGGGTTCTTATTAATCGTCTGTCCGTTTCAATTTGTGTTTCTTTGTACCGATACCTCCAACTTGTTTCGATAAGTGAGTCCATGCCCTTGTTAAACGAGGCAGCATATATTGCAGTTGAGCAAGCTCCACTTGGGTTTTTGCCTGCTTTGTTTTTGCATGAGCAGCAAAGATATCAAGGATCAATCCGCTTCTGTCCAAAATCTTTTTATCGATCAACCTTTCCAAATTCCTGACTTGTGTTGGAGCCAGATCGGAATCAAATATCACAATATCAATATCATTCAACTCAACTAGCTCGGCAACTTCTTCCGCTTTACCTTTCCCGAGGTAAAATGCTTTATCCGGTTTCTGCCTTTCCTGTATCACTTTCAAAATTGTCTCAGCCCCGGCGGTCTCAGCAAGCATTTCAAGTTCGGTTAGATGTTCTTCAACAATAAAATGTGTCTCATCCTTTGTTTTCAAAGCGGCTAATAGCGCTCGTTCTTTTTTATCTTCTGTTATTTCGTTCATATAGGTTTATTGTTTCTGCATTACAATAAAAACTCCAAGGTTTTGGAAACCTTGGAGTTTTATTTAATTAATTATATCAGCTAATTCATTCTTCGCACTTTTGGCGACGTACATCTCAATCAATGCAAGGATCAATGCGATGATCAAGAAGAGCTTCCAAAGCTCTGAGCCGTATCGTGCTTGAGATATCTCTTCCTTATAATTGCTTTTGTTCATGTTAAGAACAACTCCGATAAAACCATTTCTGTTCAATAGTGATTCAAAATCATCGGGAGCGATTTGCTTCAAATTTGATTCTTCAAGATTTACATTCACTGCAGCAGCATCGATTTCCGAATAAAATTTATAAACACCGATAAGATCAGAGTTTTTATATTTCCAAAAATTTGATTTCATATTTGTGTCCAGATTTATGAACTCCTCACTCTTATCCGGTCTGATAACTTTCACTTGCGGTAATCTGAAACGGGAAACATCAACTTCAATATCTTCACCGGCTAAATATCTTTTAGCGCTGCCGCGGTTAGAAGTTAAGTAATGCACCGAACGGTTAACAATCGGGGCAAAGAGACTTTTGAGCGGGAAGTCGCTCCATGATAAAACAGGAGCAACATTAAAAAGAAAAACTCTCCCGTCTTTCAATTTATATTCACTTAAAAACGATGATCCGTCAAGTAGAGTGATAATGCTTTCGCCCTTTCCGTTTGTAGAGCTTTTCAAGTACGATGCGATTTGAGGAGACTCTATTTGCGGTTTGGAATTATCTTCAAATAGACCTTGAAATATCGGATGTTTAAAGTTTATCTTCTCAAAAGAATTGAATTGATTAGCTTGGGTCATATTCATTTTTCCCTTAAAGGTTGGGATGGTAAGACAGACTTTTTAATATTTTGTTCAATGTTACACCATCCGATCTTGAACCGGGCATAATGATCATCCTACCGCCCTCTTTAACAAACCGGGCTACCCTAGCGGTCTCAAAGCTGTTTTCAACTCCAATTAGAAAAATACAATCGTAATTATCCAAAGCTATTGAATTGATACGGCTTCCGGTGATTTCATCAATTTTAAAAACTTTTTCGGAAGAAGTGCTCAATGCTAATTTGATATATTTTGAATCTGCTGAGTTATCAGAGACTATTAATACTCTTATCTCTTCGGGAACATTGATAATATTGTAATAGGTATTGTCCTGTTCAATCTCATCATCCTCTAATTCAGCGATCAGTTCAATCAGTCCTTTTTCCTTTAGCGTAGTTTTGAACGTAAGCAGTTTTGTCGCGCCCGATTTCACAGAGAAATTATTCAAAAATATTGATAGAACAGCGTCACTGATCGTATTCTGCGAAAAATTAGTCACACTGGCTACAAAGCCGATCTCTTTACTAAGTTCGAATATTTGATTGGTTGAAACGAGATCATTCACTGTAAGGTTATTAACATCCTTTCCGCCGAATTTAAATAAGTAAAGTTTCGTATTTTGGTTTTATTTTATCCTTTCTTTTATTCAGTAACGTGCTCTTCTGAAAGTCGGATAAAATATAAACTTCCTTATTGAAATTTATTGATCTGCTAATTAGCTCGGAAGCTTTTTCAATCGATGTCGTAAGTGAGTTAGTTATATATGATATATTGATCTTTCTTATCTCTTGTCCTTTTGAGTACTTATCTCCAAGTCGAATGGAACGATCCGGATTTGATGTCAAGACCAATATCACTTCATCCCCGTCATTAAAGCCGGAAATCACGTCAGTTATTATCTGCTTTGCCTGGTTAAAGTATGAACCATTTTCATCAA